>CAYJHA010000215.1:0-1526 GCA_964369785.1 uncultured Bacteroides sp. | reverse complement strand
GCGTTCGATTTTAAAATTACATCATGGCTTCCGCCCTCAACTATACTTGTAGACGACACAACAGTCAATTTCGCCTTTGCCTGAAGTTCTTCAATAGTAAGTGCGCCGCAATTACACATTGTATTGCGCACCTTTGCAAGCGTAACGCTCACACCGTCTTTAAGTGCACCGGCGTATGGTACATAGCTGTCTACACCCTCTTCAAAGGTAAGCTTACCTGCGCCGCCAAGGTCATAGCGCTGCCAGTTTCTGGCCCTGTTGCTGCCCTCGCCCCAATACTCTTTAACGTATGTACCGTTAATGCGCAGTTTTGCTGTGGGGCTCTCATCAAAGCGGCTAAAATATCTGCCAAGCATTACAAAGTCTGCGCCCATTGCAAGCGCAAGTGTCATATGATAATCGTGCACAATGCCGCCATCTGAACAAATGGGCACGTATATACCCGTCTCTTTGAAATATTCATCGCGCGCTTTTGCCACCTCTATAACGCTTGTGGCTTGCCCACGGCCAATGCCCTTTGTCTCACGTGTTATGCATATAGAGCCGCCGCCTATGCCTATTTTCACAAAGTCTGCTCCGGCTTTTGCCAAATACAAAAAACCCTCTTTATCCACAACATTTCCGGCGCCTATTTTTACGCTGTCACCATACTTCTCACGCACCCATTTTATAGTAATTGCTTGCCACTCGCTGAAACCCTCTGACGAGTCTATGCAAAGCACATCTGCCCCTGCACTTACAAGTGCCGGCACACGCTCTTCATAGTCGCGCGTGTTGATGCCTGCGCCTACAATATAGCTTTTGTTTGTGTCTAAAAGCTCGCAAACGTTTTCTTTATGGCTGTCGTAGTCTTTGCGAAAAACCATGCACACAAGGTTTCCGCTTTCGTCTACAAGTGGCAACGAATTAATTTTATTGTCCCATATAATATCGTTTGCTTCTTTCAGCGTTGTAGTGGCAGGTGCCGTTACAAGCTTATCAAACGGTGTCATAAAATCAGACACTTTTTCATCGCCCGACATGCGGCTAACGCGGTAGTCTCTGCTTGCAACAATGCCAAGCAGTTTGCCCGTGGCTGTGCCGTTGTGCGTAACCGCCATTGTAGAATGCCCGGTTTTTTCCTTAAGTGCAAGCACATCATTTAACGTGTCATCGGCGCAAATATTTGAATCGCTTACAATAAAGCCCTTTTTGTACTTTTTAACTCGCTTTATCATTTCGGCCTCGCTCTCAATGCTTTGAGAGCCGTAAACGAACGCAATACCGCCCTCTTTTGCAAGGGCAATTGCCATTGTGTCGTTCGAAACCGACTGCATTATGGCGCTTACCATAGGTATGTTCATTGTAATAGGGCACTGCTCTTTGCCCTTTTTATACTTAACAAGCGGCGTTTGCAAATTTACTGCTGACGGCACACACTCCTTAGAAGAGTAACCGGGCACAAGTAAATATTCGCCGAATGTTCGCGACTGTTCGTTAAAAATATAAGCCATTTATTGCTCCTTTCGTTTTGTTGAATTACGTTA
>CAYJHA010000214.1:0-1541 GCA_964369785.1 uncultured Bacteroides sp. | reverse complement strand
ATGTTTTAAATTAAGTGAAATATGACGAATATTTGCTAGCGCTTTTTGTGAAGGCTTTTTGTGAAGGCAACTTTTTGGGCAACGCTGAAACAACCTAACACTTCATTTTAAAGTGTTAGGTTGTTCAGGCTGTCGAAAAACCTATATTTTAAAAAGCGTTTCGTCAAAGTGCACAAGCCAAAAGGATAAAATGTAGGGGTTGGCGTCCAGGGCATGCCCGAAAAGCGCCACAAATGGCCAAAAAACGGGGCGTCGAGGACGGAGGTGTTGACAAAGTCGCCTTCACAAAAGAACGCCTTTAAAATTTCCGTCATATTTCACAAAAATGCTCGTTAATACACACAGTATTGCCTGTGCTTTTTGTATCATCTGACAAAAATTTTGCTCTAGTTTTTGCAAAGTCTTTGTTTGTCAACACCTCCAGGACGCCGCCCCCTACAAATGACTTCATAATTTTATGCAATATTTTTCGGGGTATGCCTTTTTTTGGCAACGCCGAAACAACCTAACACTTTTTCAAAAGTGTTAGGTTGTTTGCTTAACGCACACCGGTTTTACAAAAAAACAGCAAAACGTCAAATTTTTAGTTTTTAAAGTTTCTTTTTTATTTCTATTTTCGCCTAGCAATAAATTTCAATTAAGCTAATTTTGCCTAGTTTATCAAACATACTTTTACTGTCTTGCACAGTTAAAACATAACTATCTTGCTTAATAGTTTCATTGTTTTTATGCAGCACAATGCCTTTTTGCTGTGATTTTATATACCTGCATTTCACGCCGCAACATGTAAAATTAATCTCGCTGTTTTCATCAAATTCGCAAGGCCTTAAAAATGCACTCTCAAATGTAAGCTGCCCATTTTTCACTATCACACCAAGTTCACCCCTGCGCATAATTACACTCTCTTTTACTTGCCCTGTCATGCCGGGCTGCTCGCTTTTTTTGTTAAAAGATGTGTGAGAATACGGCTCAATTGGTATGGCTTTGCACTCTTTTGGGCTTTTGCGGTATATAAAGCCCTCTAACAGCTCATTATATGCCTTGTAAATTTTTGTAATGTCCTCGCCTTTTTCGTGGCTTTTTTGTGCGCTTTCAAGCACGCCCAGCGCAAATTTTGCATTTTGGTGCCAATACACACAGCCTATGCCCTCAAATTTATACATAACGTCACTTCTGCCGTTAAACTTTTTGTGCGCAAAAACTCTTTCAAATTCACTGCAAATTTCTTTAATTTCTTCCTCGGTTATATTGTTCTCACCGCACTTTTTGCGCAAAATTTCCTCGCTGATAATATCAGCGCAAAAGTGCAATTTACCGTTTTTATCTTTGCTTATAACATTGTCAACAGGTTTAAATTTTTGCGAAACACTGTTTTTGTCGTAAAATTTCATCGTCTTTTTCACGGGGTAAAGTGTGTGATATTTTTCGCTTTCATCAAACAAACTTTGCCTCATTGATTTTATTAAATCGCAAACTTCAGTTGCATTTAAGTAACCACTTCCAATTACGGCAGATTGCCCCTCTAACATATGTTTCATAGG
>CAYJHA010000213.1:0-1545 GCA_964369785.1 uncultured Bacteroides sp. | reverse complement strand
CCATTATCTACTAAACCGGTACCTGACGACATAAGGTTTGGCGTTAAGCTATAATCGGCAGGAGCAGGCAGTTGACACTCTCCCTCGTGCCCTGCCTCAAGTGTACAGCCCTTTGTCACTTCACAATTAACTTGCGCAGCGGTGTCATCTGCCAGCACATTTACAGTGATAACAGACATAAAGCTAAATAGCATTACCACAAAAAGTGCGCTTGATAAAAGCCTTTGTTTTAGGTTGTGTTTTTTGTACATTTTTCATATTCCCCTTTGAAAAGATTATATACTAGGCAGTGACTACACACTGTATGTTTGAATTTTTTGTGCTGTTTATGCTGTTTGGTTTGTCGCGCAAAATAAAATGCTTTAATTTTTAACGTTAAACAATAATTTTTTTACTATACCAAATTTTAATTAATCCCTTTTATTTTAACAGCTAATGTGCCACAAAAGTGCCACAAAAAAAGCCTTTAAAAAAATTTTAAAGGCTTTTTTCATATATATAAGTTATCTTATTTTATTCAAATTGTAATTTAATATCGCCCAGTGTAAACTCTCCCCAGCTATACTGTGCCATGTACTCGCCTGTATAGGAATTGATGGCAGACAGCTTACCATCTAGCCAGTCGTAATAATCGCAAGAAATTTCATCTGGAACAACACCTATTTTACCCCATTGCCTGAAAAAAATGTCGTGTGGAAACGCTTGCAACAAGTCACTGCGGATATTTCTGAAGTAAGAGCTTTTAACCTCATCTTCCCAAAGAATTGCCATAATTTCATTGTTAGTGCAAAGCGCACCTTTGCGGCTTACAAGGTAGGCAAACATCTCTTTTGTTTTTTGGTATTGAAACTTAACAGGCACATCGTTAATATATACCTCAAAATGGCCAAATGTTTTAACAGCAACTTTTTGTTTCGCCTTTAGCTTAACAGGATACCGCAGTTGCTCTATTTCCTCAGTGATTTTCTCAGCCGTAACGGGTTTTATTAAGTATCCGCTGGCACGCAGGTCCATTGCATCGCCTTTATATTCTACATAACCTGTTGTGAACACAATATTGATGTTATGGTTTATTATCTTCAATTGCTTTGCCAGCTCTATGCCGTTTTTGCCGCGCATTTGAATATCCAAAAACGCAATGTCGCATGGGTTTTCCTTTACAAATTCCAGCGCCTGTGTTGCCCCGGTGAAAGAATGTATTTCTGCGCCGGGTTGTGATTGCTTAATTGCTAAAACAAGGCCATCAAGTGCTATTTTTTCATCATCTACTGCGATAATATTCATAGCTTAGCTTAAGCCTCCTTTGGTATCTTTACAGTAACTGTTGTGCCATACCCAATTTGGCTTTCTATAAGCATTATAGCACCAATCATCGTATGCAATCTATGCTTTGCATTGTCTATTCCAACATGGCTTTTTCCGTCGTTTTTCTTTTCGCTGGGCTCAAAGCCTACGCCGTCATCTATAATTTTAATCTCGAAATGCTTATCGTACTCTCTTGTTACAAGGCTTACTGTACCACCCTGTTCTTTTGGGAACAAGCCA
>CAYJHA010000212.1:0-1552 GCA_964369785.1 uncultured Bacteroides sp. | reverse complement strand
TGTGGCGCTTTTCGGGCATGCCCTGGACGCCAACCCCTACATTTTATCCTTTTGGCTTGTGCATTTTGACGAAACGTTTTTTTAAATATAGGTTTTTCTTCAGCCTGAGGGGCGGCCAATGGCCGCCCCTCAGACTGTCAAAAAAGTTATAGCGTTTCGTCATTATAACGAATATTAAAAGTTTTACTAAATTTTTTCGGGAAAATTTCGGGTTCTTAGGGCAGAGCCCTAAGGAGCTACCCACCCCCGCAAATATTTAAGCTGTAAAAACTTTCGGCGCAATTTTATAAATTGCCGCCGCGGCCACTGTTGTGAACACAATTTCGGGCGCCATATATGTACCGTTGTATGTAAGGCTGAAAAGCGCCGCCTCGCCAAACTCAACGGCGTTGCTAAAGCTTGCCCACACAAATGCGCCGCTTAAAAAGCTGCACACAAACCTTAAAGCAAGCACAGCGGCAGTGCCAACGCACACACCTATAAGCTTATGTTTAAACGGCTTTGCAAAAAAGCCTGCAAGCCCAAGCACTGTAAACGCCAGAATATAATCTAACAGCACAACGCCAATAAACGAAAGCACCGTGCCTGCCGGCGCAGAAACACCGCCTATAAGCATTTGCAAAAGGCTATTTGCAAAGCCCGTTAAAAGCCCCCACTTTGTGCCGTGCCTAAGCGCCACAATAACAAACGGAAGCATTGAAAGAAGTGTTACACTGCCACCCATTGGCATGTCGAGAATTTTAATTTGTGCAAGCACAGTACCTATTGCCACCATAAGTGCGCACTCTACAAGTGTGCGTGTTCTTGAATAAGTTTTTGCCATTTAAATATACCACCTTTAAAATAATTTATGAATGGTGTTATATAGTGTTGGCACTATATAACATAACAAAAATAAAAAACAAGTGCGCCTGCAATTTTGCAGGCGCACAAAGTTTATTTATAAGTTAAATGCAGTTGTTAATAAATGCATTGTAAGCTATAAAAAACTTCCTACGCCGGCATTATCCGGTTCAGGTATAGGCAAAAAAATTTGCCTTTGCTTATGCATTTGCATAAAGCACTAAAGGGTTCTTACAGCTTGCTTTGCACTTGTTCAAAAAAGTTAAAGCGGTAAATCTCAGCCCCGGGCATGTTTCAAAACATGCACCTTTTCGGCACCCCTGTTTTTATATCTTTATTTATTATAATGTTGTTTTTTAGTTTTGTCAATGTTTTGGTTTAATTGCACCATTACAGTTATGTTAAGTATTACTATTGCTTTTGATTTTATTAAAAGGAAACTTTTTTATCTCAAAAAATTTCCTTTCCACTTGGTTGACCTATTACATAACTGTGTAATTAATGTGCTGAAAAAATGGTTTTTATTTCGCATTATTTGCCCTTATATATAATGTATATAGCTGATGTTTAAAAAGTTAGCTTATTAGCTTTTTACCATACTGGTAATTACTAAGGTTGATTATTTAATGCAAAACAACAGTTGCAGTGAAATAACTAATTACAAAAAGGCGCACCAACCCCTTGGTGTTGCAATTTTGTTTTTAAAACA
>CAYJHA010000211.1:0-1565 GCA_964369785.1 uncultured Bacteroides sp. | reverse complement strand
GTATCATCTGACAAAAATTTTGCTCTAGTTTTTGCAAAGTCTTTGTTTGTCAACAGCTCCATAAATTTTACCACGCTTTTTGTGAAAGCGGCTATTCTTCTATTATTTCAACGCTGCTGTCAGCTTTCAACAAGTGTTGCAAGTAGCCGTAGCCCTCGCTTACCATGTCGTTATACGCAACAAATTTTAGCGAGGCGCCGTTTATGCAATACCTAAGGCCGCCGTCATCGTCAGGGCCGTCTGTGAAAACGTGCCCTAAGTGGCTTTGCCCTGCACGGCTTTTAAGCTCTGTGCCGTAATATGCACTTGACTGCTCGTTTTCCACTATTACCTCGGGCGAAATAGGCCGTGTAAAGCTTGGCCAGCCCGTGCCGGAGTCATATTTGTCTGTCGAGAGGAAAAGCGGCTCGCCTGTTACAACGTCAACGTAAATGCCAACTTCGTAGTTGTCGTTAAGCTCGCTTGTAAAAGCTCGCTCTGTGCCGTCTTCTTGTGTTACGCAAAATTGCATTTCTGTTAAATTGTCCAAAACTTCTGTTTTGTCGTCAACAGCGTAATCATCTTCGTTTATTAAATTTTCGCTCGTAGCAAGGCTTAAATCTATGTGGCAGTAGCCGTTCACGTTTTTTTGCAAGTAGTCTTGGTGGTACTCCTCTGCGTCGTAAAAATTGTCAAGCGGCAACACTTCAACTGCTATTGGCTTTTCATTTTCTGCGGCAAGCTGTGCAATTTTTTCGTCTATCACGTCTTTGTCGGCGTCATCAGTATAATAAACGCCACTTCGGTACTGTGTGCCAACGTCGTTACCCTGCTTGTTTACAGACACAGGGTCTACTACTAAAAAGAACTTATCAAGCAACTCTTTAAGGCTTACTTGCTCCTTGTCATAAACAACGCGCACAGTTTCTGCGTGGCCTGTGTTTTTGTACAGTACGTCTTGATAGCTTGGGTTCTCTGTTGCGCCGTTTGCATAGCCCGAAACTGCATCATACACGCCGGCCACTCTCGTCATATATTCTTCAACGCCCCAAAAACAGCCGCCTGCAAGGTAAATTGTGCTTAGGTTTTTCTCTTCAATAAGTGCGTCTATGTTCGGTTTAACGGCAGTTACCGTTATTTTCTCTTCATTTACATTGCTCATGTCATCACTTTCCTTTACGCCGCTTTTTGCTTCACTGCTTGTGCTTGTAAAATATGTATATAGCGAAACAGTGCCCACAAACAACACAGCAATTGCAATGGCTAATATTTTTTTGTTTTTCATAGCTGTACCAATCCTTTCTGTCGGCAAAACGGTTTTTCATTATTAATGTTTATCGCAAATGCCGCCCCATCGTGTGAATTCGTCTTGTCTGTATTATAACATATTAATAATTATAATTAAATAGTATTTGTTACTAGTAAATGAACATAGTGTATATTTAGTATTAACCTGTCGGGAAAATTTTGTGAAAAACATAAAAATTGGCGCTAAAGTTTTTTCTTAGCGCAAAAACGCCCTCTCCGGCACTGCGGTGCCACCTCTCCCAAAGGGAGAGGCAAGGTTTATCCCCCGGCTCTCCCTT
>CAYJHA010000210.1:0-1622 GCA_964369785.1 uncultured Bacteroides sp. | reverse complement strand
GAAAAAATGCCGGAGATAGAATCTGCAAGGGCAAAGCTTATAACAGAATCTTTCAAACAGACAGAAAGCGAAGATTTAATTATACGCAAGGCAAAAGCGTTCATGCACATATTAAAAAACATACCCATAATTATAAGAGAAAACGAGCTTGTTGTGGGCAGTGCAACAATTGCGCCAAGAGGCTGCCAAACTTTCCCTGAATTTTCTTATGAATGGCTAGAAAAAGAGTTCGACACAGTTGCAACAAGAAACGCAGACCCTTTTTATATTGCAGACAGCACAAAAAAAGAGCTTTTAGAGGCAAACGCCTACTGGAAAGGCAAGACAACTAGCGAGCTTGCGTATTCTTTTATGGCAGAGGAAACGATAAAAGCAATGGATGCAAACGTGTTCACCGTGGGCAACTATTACTACAACGGCGTTGGGCATATTTGCGTGCAGTATGATAAAGTTTTGGCAATAGGTTATAGCGGAATTAAAGATATAGCGCTAAAAGAAAAGGCAAAATTGAAAGTTTCCGACGGGGACTATGCACAGCGTGAAAGCTTTTTAAGGGCCGTTGTTATAAGCTGTGATGCGGCGATTTTGTACGCCGAAAGATATGCAGAATTAGCACAAAAGCAAGCACTGGAAACAGCTGACGAAACGAGAAAACAAGAACTTTTGCAAATTGCGCAAAACTGCAAAAATGTGCCGAGAAACGGTGCAAAAACGTTTTATGAAGCGTGCCAAAGCTTTTGGTTTGTGCAACATTTAATTCAAGTAGAGTCAAGCGGGCACTCAATTTCCCCCGGTAGATTTGACCAATACATGTACCCATATTACGAAAAAGACGTAAAAAACGGCAATATAACCCCAAACTTTGCACAAGAGCTAATCGACTGCATATGGGTTAAATTAAACGACTTAAACAAATGTAGAGATGCAGTTTCCGCAGAGGGTTTTGCAGGTTACAGCTTGTTTCAAAACTTAATTGTAGGCGGGCAAACTGTGCACGGCAAAGATGCCACAAACGAGCTGTCTTTTATGTGCATAAGGGCAAGCAAGCACGTTTTCTTACCACAGCCGAGCCTTTCAATAAGGGTGTGGAATGGCTCTTCACACGAACTGCTTATTGCGGCGGCGGATTTGACAAGGACAGGCATAGGCCTACCGGCTTACTATAACGACGAAGTAATGATTGAGAGCCTTATGAGCAGGGGGCTTACACTTGCCGAGGCGCGCGATTATTGCATAATTGGCTGTGTAGAGCCGCAAATAGGCGGCAAAACACATGGCTGGCACGATGCGGCATTTTTTAACATGTGCAGGCCTATGGAGCTTGTGTTCTCAAACGGCAAACATAACGGCAAGCTTGTCAGCGTGCAAACGGGCGAAGTTGCAAGGTTTAAAACGTACGAAGAGTTTTTTGGTGCGTATAAAAAGCAGATGGAACATCAAATTGCACTGCTTGTAAACGCTGATAATGCCGTTGATTTGGCGCACCAAAAGCGCGCACCTCTCCCCTTTTTGGCTTGCATGGTGGACGATTGCATTAAAACAGGCAAAACCGCCGAGCAAGGCGGCGCAAAATATAACTTTACAGGGCCGCAAGGCTTTGGCATTGCAAACATGGCAGATGC
>CAYJHA010000209.1:0-1639 GCA_964369785.1 uncultured Bacteroides sp. | reverse complement strand
TAATTTGTAGGGGCGAATTCCATTGCGGCCGTCCGCGTGGTTGATGATGTTGCGGTGTTTTGTAGGGGCAACCCTTGCGGTTGCCCGTTTGCGGCGCAGATGTGGCGTGCATGCGTATTTGCAGCATTTCGGGCGGCCACTGACCGCCCCTACATGGCTAGTGCAAATTTTTTGTACGGGCGAATTCCATTGCGGCCGTCCGTGAAGCTGTACGGCTTATGCTATCACAGAAATTGTAGGGACAGGGCTTGCCCCTGTCCGCCCTAGCCCACACCTATCCTCCGCCGTCCGCCCCTGTCCGCCCTAGCCCACACCTATCCTCCGCCGTCCGCCCCTGTCCGCCCTAGCCAACACCTGTCCTCCGCCGTCCGCCCCTATCCTCCCCTGTGCACACAACATGCGCATATCACACGGCCAGCCGTAAGGGCTTCCCCTACAATATATAAATAAACGCACTACAACATTCACCCAAATTATTACAAATTTATTACAATTGCTTGCATTTAAAAAATTATTGTGCTATAATAATCTAACCGCACGTCTTGGGCGCATAAAATGCGTAAAATGCATGTGTTTAAAGCACAAGCTGCCCAATTATCGGCGAGACTTATTAAAAAAGAGGGATTAGAGACATGTACGCAGTTATTAAAACAGGCGGTAAGCAGTACCGCGTTACTAAAGGAGACATTATTTTCATCGAAAAGCTCAACGTTGAGGCAGACAGCACATACACGTTCGACACAGTGCTAGCCATTGGCGATGAGGGCAAAGTTAAAACAGGCACACCCACTGTTGCAGGTGCAAAAGTTTCAGGCAAAGTTGTTAAAAACGGCAAGGGCAAAAAGCTTAACATTTTAACATACAAGCCAAAAAAAGGCAGTATGCGCAGAATGGGCCACCGCCAACCGTACACTAAAATTGAAATTACAGAAATTAAAGGTTAATTTTAAAGGCAAACAGCTTTACGGCTGTTATAATAAAAATGGCGAACCGTCGGCCTGATTAGGCGGTAAAAGCGTTGCAGTACTAGCTTGCGCGGCCGCTTGCGAAAGCTTTAGAACAATTGCACAACGCTATAAGCGGCAGAATGGAGTAATAAAATGGCACATAAGAAAGGTGTAGGCTCTACAAAAAACGGTAGGGATTCTGAGTCAAAACGTCTTGGCGTTAAACGCGCAGACGGCCAATTTGTATTGGCTGGTAATATATTGGTGCGCCAACGTGGTACACATATACATGCTGGCGACAACGTAGGCCGCGGCAGTGACGACACACTGTTTGCCCTTGCAGACGGCAAAGTTAAATTCGAGCGCATGGGCAGAGATAGAAAAAAAGTAAGCATTGTTCAATAATATTTAGTATTATTATGTAAAAAATGTAGGGGCGGCGTTTCGCCGCCCACAAACTTGGCGCATTTTGCGCCTTTTTGTGGGCGGTTTTGAAAGCCGTCCCTTTTTTACACTTTTAAGCATTATAATTTTGCGATGTGTAAAGGTTAATTTTTAGTGCATACGCATTTTGGAGCTGTTGACAAAGTCGCCTTCACAAAAATCGTCGGCAAAGTCTTTGTTTGTCAACACCTCAATTTTGCGCTTGCCTATTATCAGAAACGGAGTTAGAAATGTTCATAGATACAGCT
>CAYJHA010000208.1:0-1644 GCA_964369785.1 uncultured Bacteroides sp. | reverse complement strand
AAATTTAGTAAAACTTTGAAATTAAATGATTAAAGTTTTTTGTCTCGCTTTTTTTCAAAAAAGCGAGGAAAAGGAGCAAAAGAATGATTATTTTCCCTGCAATTGATTTAAAAGATAAAAAAGTAGTGCGCCTTACACAGGGCGACTACGGCAAAGTAGACACATACAGCGAAGACCCAACGGGCGTTGCAAAAGATTTTGCGCAAAAAGGTGCAACGCACCTGCACGTTGTAGATTTAGACGGCGCAAAAGACGGCGAGCTGTCGAACTACGAAGTAGTTGAAAGCATAATAAAAAGTACAAATATGTTTGTCGAAATTGGCGGCGGCATACGCGACATAAACCGCGTGGAGAAGTACATAAACGCAGGCGTAGGGCGCGTTATTTTGGGCACTGCGGCAATTAAAAACCCTGCGTTTTTAAAAGAGGCCGTGCAGAAATACGGCGAGAAAATAGCGGTGGGCGTTGATGCAAAAGACGGCTTTGTGGCAACAGACGGTTGGCTGAACGTTACAAAGACAAACGGCGTAAAATTTTGCGAAGAGCTTGCCGAAATTGGCGTTAAAAGCGTAATTTACACCGACATCTCAAAAGATGGCTTAATGCAAGGCACAAACCTTGACATTTACAAAGTGTTAAGCGGCATAAAAGGCCTAAACATAACGGCAAGCGGTGGAATTTCGACAATTGACGAAATAACCGCATTGCGCGAAATGGGTGTGCACTCGGCAATTGTGGGCAAAGCAATTTATATTGGCGCGTTGAACTTGCAAGAAGTTATAGAAGCGGCAAAATAATTTACATGGCTTTTAGATAATGCCGACAGCAGTTGAAACTGTATAATATAAGAACGGAGCAAAACATGTTATCAAAACGCATTATTCCATGCCTAGACATAAAAAACGGCCGCGTTGTAAAAGGCGTTAATTTTAAAGGCGTGCAAGACGTAAAGGACCCTGTGAGCCTTGCAAAAGCCTACAACAAAGCAGGTGCAGACGAACTTGTTTTTTACGATATAACGGCTAGTTTTGAGGGCAGGGCGCTTTTTACAGACATATTAAAACAAGTGGCAGAGCAAATATTTATACCGCTTACTGTTGGCGGCGGCATTAACACGGTTGACGATTTCGACCGCGTTTTAAAGGCAGGCGCAGACAAGGTGAGCGTGAACTCCGGCGCCATACGAAACCCGAAACTTATAGGCGAAGCGGCGAAAAAATACGGCGACCAGTGCGTTGTTCTTTCAATGGACGTTGCAAGGGTGGGCGCAAAATACCACATATTTGCAAAGGGCGGCAGGGAAGACACAGGCCTTGATGCCATGCAGTGGGCGGTAGACGGCGAAAACAGCGGTGCAGGTGAAATTGTGCTTAACAGCATAGACACCGACGGCGTGAAAAACGGCTTTGACGCTGAAATGCTGACCGAGCTGACGAGCAGGGTTAAAATACCGGTAATTGCAAGCGGCGGCGCAGGCAACATGCAGCATTTTGTAGATTTGTTTAAAATAAAAGGCGTTGACGCAGGCCTAGCGGCTAGCATTTTCCATTTTGGCGAGGTGGATATTCGGGATTTAAAGAAATATTTAAGTGAGAACGGGGTTTATATGCGGCTGAAATAGGTGGCAGCGGAGGTTGTTTATAT
>CAYJHA010000207.1:0-1651 GCA_964369785.1 uncultured Bacteroides sp. | reverse complement strand
AGAGCAGTAAAACCTTGATTTTTGTTTGCTTTGTTATTGAATGTGTGTTTTTCATGTTTCCCCCAAATTGGTTTTATTGTCGGTTTTTATTAATTTTACCTGTTTTCGTTTAAAAATTCATTTTCTATACTTTATTATAGTATAATAACATGTTTTTGGGTGTATTGCAATATTAAAAATATATTCAAAAAACATAGTGCAAAATTTGTGCTTTTATAGTATAATAAAAATAATAATACCCTGGCGCCAAAAAACGCGAAAAGAGGCTGTGAAAATGCACGTGAACAAAAATTATTACGAAACGCTTTACGCAAGGCCTGTGGTGGAGCTTACCGGCTTTTGCAAACGGCAACACATAGACGGGCAAATTTTGGCATATCTTGGCTACGGCGGCGCAACGAATTCTATTAAAGACTCGCTTGCAGAGGGCATTTTGGCGCTTGCGACAGAGAAGGGCATTCTCTCGCCAGGGCAAACTGTTATAGAAGCTAGCAGTGGTAGCTTTGCCGTGGCGCTTGCTATTGCGTGTAAGCATTCAAACCACCCACTTGTTTTGTGTATGCCTGCAAGCGTACCTGTTGAGCGCCAGCAAATGTTTGCACGCCTTGGCGCAACAGTAACGCTTATAAGTTACCTTTCAAGCAGAGACAGCATGATAGAGCGTGCAAACCAAATTGCGGCAGACATGAATGCGTTTTTCGTAAACTATTTTTCTAACGATTTAAACGCAGAGTTCCACCGCCGAATTACAGGGCCTGCAATTGTACGTGCCGCAGGCGACGATTTAGACGCTGTTATAGTTGGCGTTGGCAGTGGCGGCACAATAACAGGCGTGGGCGAATATGCAAAAGCATGGATACCGAACGTGCGCATTATAGCCGTGGAGCCGTTTGAAAGCCAGGCAATAGGCGGCGGCGCAATAGGAAAGCACCAAATTTCAGGCCTTGGCGCAGGCTTTGTGCCCGAAAACTATAACCCGTATGTTGTAGACGCCGTTATGGCTGTGCCAAGCGTAAAGGCGCTTACCACAGCAAGCGAGCTTTTGCTTGCAGACGCCATACCTGTTTCAGCAAGTGGCGGCGCTGTTTTGTGCGCGGCGGCACAATTAATGCGCGAGCAACCAAGCGTAAAACGCGTGGCGGTTGTTTTTGCAGGCAAGCAGGTTTATGAATAAACGCAACGGTGCGCCTGCAAAAAACAGCGAAAGCAAAGTTTTAGCGCAAAGTGAAGTTAAGCAAGCCGACAATAAAGCAAAAGGTAAGGCTTTGTGTAAAAACAAGCGAAATGTAAAAGAAATTTCTAACGATAGTTCTAGAAACGGCCGTGCAGAAAAACAAGCTTTTGTGTATATTTTGCTTTGTGCAGACGATACATTTTATTGCGGCTTTACATTTGATGTTGAAAAGCGTGTGCAAGCACACAACGACAAGAAAGGCGCAAAATACACGCGCGGGCGCCTGCCCGTGAAGCTTGTGTATAAAGAAAAGTGCGAGAATAAAAGCGCTGCGCTGAAAAGAGAGCGCGAAATAAAGAAAATGACGAGAACACAGAAGCTGTTGGTGATAGGTTCTAATATATAAACGTAGGGGCGAACCTGTGTGTTCGCCCGAAACTCCACAACATTAACAAACCCACGGGCGGTCACATAGGA
>CAYJHA010000206.1:0-1699 GCA_964369785.1 uncultured Bacteroides sp. | reverse complement strand
GGAATTAAACTAGAAAAATTGCAAGATTTAATTGCTATTTTCTATAATGGGGAGGTAGATTAGCATAAAATACAAATTAATTAACTTATGTTTTGCACTATTATTTTTAGTTGCTGTAGTAGTTGTAATTTCACAAATTTCATTCATAAGTTTTAATAGGCCTTTTAAAAGCACAAGCCATTTTGAAGAAGATGAAAGCATATCATTTTCAAATATTAGTAAAATCAATTTTAAAATAAACGATGTGCCACTTTCGATAATTGAAAGTGATGTAGACGAAGTGACAGTTACAAGCACAGTTGAAAATACGGGTATAGGCTTTGCCACGCAAGCAAAAGCATGGGAAGATAAGGGCATACTTTACTATGAGCAAGGTTTTATTTTAGGGATTGAACCTAAATCTAGCGGCTTTGTAACAATTGAAATACCATATAATTTAAAACTTGATTACGAAATAAAAAGTGGCAGTGGCGATGTTTTGATAGACATTGAAAACGCGAAAAATATTACGCTTGACGCTACCGTAGGGGCAAAAAATATAACGTCGTATTGTGATAGTTTAAACGTCCACTCTGTTAGTGGTGATATTAATATATACAAAGCTATCCCAAATATAAACATTGAAACCATAAGCAGTGATGTGCAACTTCTTGCAAATGAAGATAGCAAACAAATTAGTTTTGAGAGCATAAGTGCAGATTTAAATGTTTATGCAAACGCTTTAGGTGGGTATAACTTGTACCATGATTATGCCGGTGGAAAAGTTGATGAATATATAACGCTATCAAGTGGTTGGAATAATCTAATAAACATCAACTCAAAAACTGTTGATGGAGATATTAACGTTTATGAAAAATCAGAGTTTTATGAATTAAGTCTTTTTTTCGAGGAGGAATAAAAATGAACAGCGCAATTAAAATAGAAAACCTTAGCAAAACATACAAAGATAACAGTTTTAGTTTGAAAAATGTAAACCTTACAGTTCAGAGTGGCTCTATAATGGGCTTTGTGGGCAAAAATGGGGCAGGCAAAAGCACCACAATTAACACAATGCTAAATTTACTAAACAAAGACAGCGGAACTGTAAAATTTTTTGGCAGAGAAATGGCAGACAGCGACACATATTTGAGAGATGACATAGGTGTTGTTTTCGACAGCATTAATTTTTCGGGCGAGTTAACCGCAATTAAACTTGAAAAAGTTCTCTCGGATATATACGCTAACTGGGATAAATCTGTTTTTTACGCTTATCTCGATAGATTTAAGCTACCAAAAGACAAAAAGCTAAAAACATTTTCTCGTGGCATGTCTATGAAGCTTTCAATATGCGTGGCGCTCTCGCACAAAGCAAAGCTACTTATTTTAGACGAGGCAACAGCAGGGCTTGACCCGGTAGTTAGAGAAGAAATACTCGATGCGTTTTTAGAGTTTGTGGAAGATGAGAATAACTCTATTTTAATATCATCGCATATTTCAAGCGACCTTGAAAAAGTTGCAGATTACATTACATTTATTGACGACGGAAAGATAATTTTAACAGAGAAAAAAGACACACTTATATATGAATACGGCATTGCACGTATGAAACAAGCAGATTTCGATAAACTGCAAAAAGCTGATTATATTTCATACAGGCAAAGGGGTTTACAGCTTGAAGTGCTTGTAAGTGATAAAAAAGAATTTTTGGAGAGTTACCCTA
>CAYJHA010000205.1:0-1830 GCA_964369785.1 uncultured Bacteroides sp. | reverse complement strand
TTTTGTGCAAGTATACAAACTTTGCAAAAACCATAAAAAAACCAAAAAAATATGTAAAATCACTTGCAAATAATGCCTGTTTTTGGTATTATTATTAGGCGACTGCGACTCCCTGCGCTTTTTTTAGGGAAAACGCAGGGGTTGATATGCGTTGAAGTGGGAGGTTGCCATGCTTTGCATGGGTTTTTCCACGGAGTATGTCCGATCATGGAAGCGGGCGAAAGAATACTGATGGCAACGGATAAGTTTGCGCTTTGTTTTAAAACGCAAACCAATGTTCATACAATTGCTGAGTGTCTTTCCGGAGGAACTGCACAGCGGTTCACCGGTTTTTCTGATGCAAATAGATGAAACACCCGGCGCAGTGTAAAGTATTTATCAAAGGCTCCAAACATCAGGCTTTAAACAGCTTTTAGCTTATTTAAAAGCCTAAGAGAAAACAAAAGGAGGCAAAACAATGGCAGTCAAAGAAAAAATCAGAATTCGCTTAAAAAGCTACGATGCAACATTAATTGACAGTGCGGCAGAAAAAATTGTCGAAACAGCAAGGCGCTCAGGTGCACGCGTTTCGGGCCCAATTCCTCTTCCGACAGACAAAGAAGTTGTAACAATCTTGCGTGCGGTACACAAATACAAAGATAGCCGCGAGCAGTTTGAAACTCGCACTCACAAGCGTCTGATTGACATTTTGAAACCGTCTAACAAAACGGTGCAAGACTTAACAAGCTTGCAACTCCCTGCTGGCGTTGACATTGACATTAAACTTTAATTTAGCAAGAATAAGCAAACCTTACATTATATATAAGGGCTTTTACAGCCAACTGTTATATGCGGGGGTAGCTTGTGAACATGCTTGAAGCGAAGAAAAATGTTAATAAACACAGCGGCGAGGTCATGTTGGCAGTTTACGCTGTCAACCAATAACCTATTAGGAGGCATAATATGCAAAAAGGTATTATCGGCAAAAAAATCGGCATGACACAGATTTTTGACGAGAACGGCAAAGTTGTTCCCGTAACTGTTGTTGAGGCCGGCCCTTGCACAGTAGTGCAAAAGAAAACAATCGAGAGCGACGGCTACGTGGCCGTACAAATGGGTTTTGGCGACATTTCAGCCAAAAAAGTAACAAAACCGGCTAAAGGTCACTTCGACAAAGCTGAGGTTGCACCCAGAAAAACACTTAAAGAGTTCCGCTTTGAAGACATCAGCGCACTCAACATTGGCGACATTGTTAAGGCAGACACATTTGAAGTTGGCGAGCATGTTGACGTTGTGGGCACAAGCAAAGGTAAAGGTTATGCCGGCACAATTAAACGCTGGAACGGCCACCGCCTTCGTGAATCTCACGGTACAGGCCCTGTTGCACGTCACGCAGGTTCAATGGGCGCTTGCTCATCACCATCACGCGTTTTTAAAGGCAAAAAATTGCCGGGCCACTTAGGTAGCGAGCGCGTAACTGTTCAAAACCTTAAAGTAGTCAAAGTTGATGCAGAAAATAATCTTATCGCTATAAAAGGCGCAATACCTGGGCCAAAAGGCTCACTTGTTTTTGTGTCTGACAGCGTTAAGGCGTAAAGGAGGAAAGCATAATGGCAAAATTTGACGTTTTAGATATGAGCGGCAAGAAAGTTAGTACAATAGAGCTTTCCGACGCAGTATTCGGCATTAAACCAAACGAAAAAGTTATGCATGCGGCAGTTGTTAATTTTCTTGCTAACCAAAGGCAAGGCACACAAAGCACATTAACACGCGCAGAAGTACGCGGCGGCGGCAAAAAACCATGGCGCCAAAAAGGCACAGGCCGCGCAAGGCAAGGTAGCACACGTAGCC
>CAYJHA010000204.1:0-1842 GCA_964369785.1 uncultured Bacteroides sp. | reverse complement strand
ACTGAGAGGGCGCTCTAACTGAGAGGGCGCTCTTTAAGTTAACAGCATTGGTTGCGCCGCCCGTGGGTTTGATGGAGCGTGCGAATTTTTGTAGGGGCGCGTCCTATGTGACCGCCCAAAACAATGCAAATTTGAAGATGTTCGCCTTGTTGCCGATGCGTGTAAAATTGCCGCGTGGTGGGGCGTCGAGGACGCCGCCCCCTACAGGGGGTGTGCGTTACACATGGGTGCATGTCATCAAGTTTGCCCCTGCGTTTTATTTCGTCGTCTTTTTATATTGCTCGCACACTTCTTTTGTTTCGCCCGTCATTTTAACCCTGCCTTTTTCTATCCAAGTAACTCTGTTGCAAAGGCTCTCTATTTGGTGTATAGAGTGGCTTACAAGAATAACGGTTGTGCCGTGCTCCATCATTTCTCGCATTCTGTCCTCGCACTTTTTTTGGAACAGAAAATCGCCAACAGACAGTATTTCGTCGGCAATTAAAACGTCTGGGTTTGTAATGGTGGCAATGGCAAACGCAATGCGCGAAACCATGCCCGACGAGTAATTTTTAAGCGGTATGTCCAAAAATTCACGCAGTTCGCTAAACTCTACAATCTCGTCAAATTTTTCTTTGATATATTTTGGCGTAAAGCCCAAAACGGCGCCGTTCAAAAATATATTTTCACGCCCTGTCAAATCCATGTCAAAGCCTGCGCCAAGCTCTATAAGTGGCGCAATTGAGCCGTTTACAGTGGCGGAGCCTTGCACCGGCTTATACACGCCTGCAATAACTTTTAAAAGTGTGCTTTTACCACTGCCGTTAAGCCCTAAAAGGCCGTAAAAATCGCCTTTCTTTACAGTTAAAGATACATCTTTAAGTGCCCAAAACTCTTCAAAGCGAAGCTTGCCTTTAGCAAGCGCAATAAAGTATTCTTTCAAGCTCTCGCTTTTTTCTTTTGCCATGTTAAAACGCATAGACACGTTGTTTACTTCTATTATATTCTGCGTATTGTCTTGCATATGCACGCCCCCACTATTAAATGTACAAGACAAATTTGTCTTGATTGCGTTTGAACACCAAAAAGCCGAAAAGTAGCATTAAAACACCGCAAATACCGCACACAAATATCATATTTGTTGTTAACATTTCGCCCTTGTAAACAACAGCCCTAAACGCTGTGATGTACCAATACATGGGGTTAAAGCCTATAAACGCTTGAAGTATGCCGGCGCCGTTACCTGTCATTGTGTATGGGTCGTAAAATATGGCTGAAAAGTACATAAGTGCGGTGCAAAACACTGTCCACAAATGCATAACGTCCCTGAAAAAAACTGCTAAAGACGCTAAAAACAGCCCGACACCCACATTAAACATAAACAGAGTGGCTATTGGGTAAACTGCAAGAATAAACGTAGGGTGAAGCTGTGCGCCCGTTAAAAACATTACTATAAAAAGTGCTATTAAAGACATTAAAAAGTTTACAAGCCCAAAGCATACTTTTTCAAAAGGGAAGATGTATTTCGGAATGTAAACTTTGCGCAGTAGCGGCGCATTTACAAGAACACTGCTCATAGCTGTGTTTGTAGACTCTGAGAAAAACGTCCAAACAAGCTGGCCTGTTAGCAAATACATTGCAAAATTATCTATGCCTGCCGAGCGAAAGTCTAACACGCTTGAAAACACCGCCCACATTACAAGGCTCATAAGAAGCGGGTTTAAAACGCTCCATAAAACGCCAAGAACACTGCGGCGGTATTTCACCTTGAAATCTCGCCCTATTAAATTGTAAAGTAAAAAGCGATAACGCCAAAAATCGAGTATATAAGCTTTTAGTAGTGACAAGTTGCTATTCCTCCGC
>CAYJHA010000203.1:0-1853 GCA_964369785.1 uncultured Bacteroides sp. | reverse complement strand
CGCCCTTCGGGAGAGGTGGCACCGCAGTGCCGGAGAGGGCGTTTTTACGCTTAAGGGGTCAACATTGGACAGGTTTCCCGCCCTAAAACGACACAAATTTGCACACATAAACCAAAACAAACACGTTATTAAATTTGCTAGGTACTCGGGCGGTCACATAGGGCCGCCCCTACAAATACGCACCATGGAACACATTTACACCGCTACAACCATCAAACGAAAGGAATATAAAAATATGGCAAAAAGGTTTTGCGTTTTATTCTTTATAGTAATAAGCGTTTTTCTCGTTCTTGTGCTTCAACTGTCTTTACTTGCAACAAACGAGGCGTATGCAACAAGCACAGAAGACCAGGCAGGCCACTATTTAGAACTGGAGAGCGGCCGCGGAAATTTTTACGACAGTTCATTTAGGCAGCTTACCGCAACATCGTACAAGGGCTATGCACTTGTTGCGCCAACTGTGGGTAGCTACCGCGAATTGTTCGATTATATAGCAGAAGAGGACAAAGAAGATTTTTACGACAACATACAAAAAAGCGCGCCGTTTTTGGTGGAGATGACAGATACATCTAAAATTAGCACACCGCTTTATTACGCAACAGAAAGGTACATGACACTGCCAATTGCAAGCCAGCTAATAGGCTATGTAGACGCTGAGGGCAATGGCGTTTCAGGCTTAGAGCTTGCATTCAACGACAGCCTAGTTAACGGCACGTCGACAGAGCAGGTTTTTTGCGCTGTAAACGCACAGGGCGAGTTTATAGACATTAACAACACGTATGTTACAACAGAGACGGGCACAGGCTTTGGCGTTATGCTTACGATAGATGCGTCAATTCAGCGAATATGCGAGGCAATTGCGCAAGAGAACATCGAAAAAGGCGCAATTGTTATAACAGAAACAAAAACAGGCAGGGTGCTTGCAAGCGTAAGCATGCCTGCGTATAACCCATCTAATGTTACGCTTAGCTTAAACAGTGAGGGCTCGCCCTTTACAAACAGGGTGTTAAACGCTTACAACGTGGGCAGTGTTTTTAAGCCGCTTTTGGCGGCCGTTGCAATAGAAAGCGGCTACCCGAGTGACGAGCCGTTTACATGCACGGGTAGTTTGCGAGTGTCTGACCACACGTACAACTGTATTAACCATGTGGCACATGGCGAGATGACGCTTAGCGACGCACTTGCAGTTAGCTGTAACACGTATTTTGTAAATTTAGGCCTATCACTTGGTGGCGAAGTAATACACGACGCTATGCTAAAAACGGGCTTTGGGCAAAATACCGTTATTGCAAGCGGCTATGCAAGTTCTTCCGGTAACATACCCACAGTTGAAGAGCTTGAAAATTTGGGCGAGCTTTCAACAATAAGCTTTGGGCAAGGCACACTAACGGCAAGCCCGCTTCAAGTTACCGCGTTTATGAACTCTATTGCAAACGGCGGTGTGTATATTTCGCCCACGTTTGTTGAGGGCTATGTAGACAGCTATAACAGCGAGATAACACAAAGCCTTTATGAGCCCATTATGCAAAGGTGGATAAGCGAAGAAACGGCAAACACACTGCAACTTATGCTTATAAACACAGTTAACACAGGCCTTGGGCAAAGCGCAAAGCCCACGCTTGGCGGCGCAGGCGGCAAAACAGGCACAGCGCAAACAGGGCGCTATTTGGAAAACGGCGACGAAATTGTAGACGCGTGGTTCTCGGGCTTTTACCCGTCGTATGACCCACAGTTTACAATAACTGTTATGCTGGACAGCGGCACAAAGTCAAGTGACGATGCAAGCAAAATTTTTGCACAAGTGGCTAATGCGCTTTATTATTTTTTATAAGGTTGGGATAACAAATTATAGC
>CAYJHA010000202.1:0-1923 GCA_964369785.1 uncultured Bacteroides sp. | reverse complement strand
TTCTAAATCATCAACTAATCTCTAATAATTAAAAGCTAGCAACTAACTTCTAATCTCTAATATCTAACAACTAATAATCGTCGAGGTGAATTAATTGAAACTGAAAAAAGCAATAGAAGCGTTTATGAACGCAGTTTTTTTCATATGTGGCATGGTGTCAATTGCGGCGGTGGGTTTTATCACCGTTTATATGATATTTTCAGGTATACCTGCCGTAATGGAAATAGGTATATCTAACTTTATTTTAGGTACCGAGTGGAAACCAACGGCTAGCGAGCCGCAATTTGGCATACTTCCGTTTATATTAACAAGCCTTTACGGCACAGCCGGTGCAATAATAATCGGTGTGCCTGTGGGGCTTTTGTCGGCTATTTATTTGTCGAAAATTGCCGATAAACGTGTGGCAAAGGTTATACGCCCTGCCGTTGAGCTGCTTTCAGGCATACCCAGCGTTGTGTACGGCCTTGTCGGCATGATGGTATTAGTGCCGACTATTCGTGTTATGTTCAATTTGCCCAGCGGTGCAACACTTTTTGCCGCCATTATAGTACTTGCAATAATGATACTGCCAAGCATTATTTCCGTAAGCGAAACATCACTGCTTGCCGTGCCGCCCGAGTATGAAGAGGCAAGCTATGCGCTTGGCGCAAACAAAATTGAAACGGTGTTTAAAGTTAGCGTGCCGGCTGCAAAAAGCGGCATTGTTGCAAGCATAGTTTTAGGTGTTGGCCGTGCAATTGGCGAGGCAATGGCAGTTATTATGGTTGCAGGCAACGTTGCTAATATGCCAAAACTTTTCGACAGTGTTCGCTTTTTAACAACAGCAGTTGCAAGTGAAATGTCGTATGCAAGCGGCACACACGAAAAAGCACTTTTCAGCATTGCCCTTGTGCTCTACTGCTTTATTATGATTATTAATGCGTTTCTTAACTACTTTTTGAAAAAGGAGAAAAAAGCATGAGCCACAAATTTAAACGCAAAATGTACACAAACTTTTTCAAAGGTGTTATTTACATAAGCATTTTCGCAACAGTGTCACTTCTTCTTTTACTTATAGGCTACATTTTTGTTCGCGGTGTGCCGCATATTACATGGCAGCTGCTTTCAACAGCGCCGGTTTACACTAAAGATACAATTGGTATATTACCAAATATTTTAAACACATTGTATATTATACTGCTAACTCTTATTATAGCGCTTCCGCTTGGTGTTGGCGCCGCAATTTACCTTACGGAATATGCAAGTAACAAAAAGTTTATAGCACTTGTAGAATTCACAACAGAGACACTTGCAGGCATACCCAGTATAATATACGGGCTTGTTGGGCTTTTGTTTTTTGCACGCATGATGGGCTTAAAAGTAAGCTTACTTGCAGGATGTTTTACAATGGTTATAGTTATACTTCCCACAATTATACGCACAACACAAGAAAGCCTTAAAACTGTACCGCTAAGCTACCGCGAGGGCGCACTTGGCATTGGCGCAACAAAGTGGTACATGATACGCACAATAGTGCTTCCGTCTTCTATTGATGGCATTGTAACAGGCTGTATACTTGCAATTGGCCGAATTGTGGGCGAAAGCGCCGCACTTCTGTTTACAGCAGGCCTTGGCACATCTATTGCAAACAACGTTGTGCAAGCGTACCAAACAGGCGGCGGCACATTAAGCGTTGCGCTTTACATGTACGCGGCAGAGCGTGCCGAATTTGACATTGCTTTTGCAATAGCAAGCATACTTTTAATTTTGGTTTTCTTTATAAATATTGCGGCAAAAATGACGCAGAGATTTTTTAAAAACAAAAAATAGTAGGGCTTGTGTCGACACTATTTAAGTTGATTTTAAAAAAATGAACAATAGAGTGTAATGTGCTGTTAAATTAAAGAGCGCCCTCTCAGTCAATCCGAGATTGACAGCTCTCCC
>CAYJHA010000201.1:0-1938 GCA_964369785.1 uncultured Bacteroides sp. | reverse complement strand
CATTTGTTATGGAAAAAGGCGAGTACAAATTTTATGTGGGCTTTGATGTGCGCAGTGCCGCACACGTTGCACAGTTTACACAGCAAGACGACGAAATAATAGAAAAGTGCACGCCTGCACTTATGCCAATTAAGCCGTTTGAAAAAATGACGGCAACGTGTGAAAACGGTGAGTATAAGCTGGGCTACAACAGCGCTGTTTTAAGAGCTTATGATATAAACGAGCGAATAAAAAAACATACACCAATAGCACAGCAAAAAACAAATAATAGTTACACGTTCGAAGATGCGAAAAGCGGTAAAATAACGGTAGAGCAGTTTGCAAACGACCTCTCTGATATAGAGCTTATTCAAATGTCAAGGGGCGAGGGTATGTGCTCGCCAAAAGTTACGCCGGGCACAGCAGGCTGTTATGGCGGTGTTACTACTGCGCTAAAAGAAGTGCGCAAAATGCCTATTGCATGTTGCTCTGATGGCCCGTCGGGCATGAGGATGGACTGCGGAACAATGGCGTTTAGCTTGCCTAATGCCACGGCAATTGCCTCTACATTTAACGTTAAAGTTGTAGAAGAGCTTTTCGATTACCTGTCGATAGAAATGCTTTACCATAAAGCAGACACATTGCTTGGCCCGGGAATGAATATACACAGAAACCCACTGTGCGGCAGAAATTTTGAGTATTATTCAGAAGACCCGTTTTTGACCGGAATAATGGCAACAGCGCAAATTGTAACAATGAATAAATACAATGTTACAGGCACAATTAAGCACTTTGCCGCTAACAACCAAGAAAAAGCAAGAAAAACAGTAGATGCCGTTGTTAGCGCAAGGGCACTTAGAGAAATTTATTTAAAAGGCTTTGAAATGGCTGTGCGCTTTGGCAATGCGTTTAGTTTAATGTCGGCTTATAACCCAATAAACGGCACACAGGCTGCTTCTAATTTTGATTTGAACACAACAATTTTGCGCAATGATTGGGGCTTTGACGGCGTTGTTATGACTGACTGGTGGGCAACCATGAACAAAGAAAACGGTGTGTCTAGTGAGACGCACACAGCTGATATGATTATATCGCAAAATGATGTTTTTATGGTTTGCGCAAACAGCGAAGAGAATTCAAACGGGGATAACAGCGAGGCAGAGCTTGCAAATGGCAATTTAACAAGATACTCACTTGTGCGAAATGCAGTTAATATTATAAACACACTGCTTAAATACAATTGCACTAAAGGCTTTGTAGATGTTGAGCTTTTAAATGTTCCTGAAAATTCAAAAGCAAAAACAAACGATGTGGGAACATATGATATTGATGAGCATTTGAGCATTGACAGCAGTAAAATAGACACAACAAAATGCGTGTCGAACAATATAGTTTTAAACTTAAGCACTAGGGGAGTTTATGAGATAACGTTTGACTTGTTTGCTAATGCGCCTGAGCTTGCACAGCTACCATTAACTGTGAAAGTGAACGGCAGCATGGTGAAAACAATTACACTAAAAGGTACAAAAAAAGGCGTGTTTACGTGTGAATTTGACATGTTTGCAACAATTAACACCTACCTTGAGTTATATTTCGGCGAGAGTGGAATGGTTATAAATTCAATTGATATAAAGCGAATAAAACAATATTAAAGGAATATTAGTGTGAAAACACACTAATAATTATAAAAAGGCAGGGCTATCGCATTAAGGTAATATTGCACAAGCATATTGAAACGATTGTAGGGACAACCCTTGCGGTTGTCCGAAAAGCATTAAACATAGCGCTTATAAACGGACAGGGGCAAGCCCTGTCCCTACAATGACTTGTTTGTTTTGACGAATAAATTCGTTAATGCGACACCCCCATGCCAATTAATCTCCATTCTGTACGGAGATTATAATAACTATTTGTGCTGTGCACAGAATGGAGATTAAAGTGGACATAACAGGAAGTTTT
>CAYJHA010000200.1:0-1963 GCA_964369785.1 uncultured Bacteroides sp. | reverse complement strand
AAATAGTTGGATGGTGACGTCCTGTGAAAATAGGTAGATGCCGGCTTTTTCTTTTTGTATTTTAAAATTTTATGTAGAACAATTTTGAGTATAGAGGCATATTTTTTGTACCAAAAAAAGTATGAATGGCACATAAATATAATAATAATTGTTGATTTAACAATAAATGTAGAGGCTATAGGATGTAATAGCCTCTACATTTTTTTGGTTATATCAATTGAGTTACAGCACATTTTTGTGTGGGTGAACAGCTAGATTGAAACAAGCTGGCTTGTGAACCCAAGTTCAATCATGTTTTCAAATGCTTTTTTTACATCACAAGGCACAACCTGTGGTATTTGATACCCTTTTTGTGCATAATCACAGCCTATACCCCTAAGCCACACTGCTTGTGCGCTTGTTTCAACTCCATCTGAAACTGCTTTGTATTCACGTTCTGAAATCAACTGCTGATTTATTCGATAATCTATGGTATACTGTGAGGTAGATTAGCTTCGTTTGTGAATACGCATTAAAATTATATGTGTTTACCTAAAGAAATAAGGCAGATAAAAAGGGGGGAGATAGAATGGCAATTACAAGCGTTTCGGAATTACATATTTTAATTCAAGTTATATATTTGCTGATTATCGCAATGATATTGCTAAGCAACCGCTATGATAATAGCCTTCAAGACAAAGCAAGTAAAATCATGAGCATCATCTTTCGCCTTATTGGTTTAAAGGTGATATTAACTATTTGTAGGCTGGTTTTTAGCCAATACGCTCTTTTCACAAGCCTTAATATCGTTTGCACGATGGGTGAATTCGCCCTGCCTATTCCTGTTTTGATACTTTGTATAGAGTATATAAAAGAGATTGTGCGTGATAAAAGCCTTTTACCCCAAAAGTTAATTATGGCAATTAAGGTTTTCGCTTTCTCCATTTTGCCGCTGGCAATTGCATCTATGTTTTATCCGTTGGTATTTACTTTTGTAGACGGTAAATACCAAGAAGGGCCACTGATTAATATATATAACGGGCTATTTGTTGTAGCCATAGGGCTATTGTATTGTGTTATAATAAAATGTAAACAAGGGTTTACAAAACGTGAATTTTGGTTTTTGCAAGGGTATTTAGTTGCACCCATTATAGGCGCGTTTTTACAAGTGATAGTTGATACAGAATTTAATTTTGTGAACCTCGGCACAATTCTTGGTATAATGTCGGTTTACATCACAGTTCACATGGATAGAGGCAGGCAGCTTGCCTTGCAGGAAAAAGAAATGATGGACAATAAAGTTGCCATTATGATGTCACAAATTCAGCCGCATTTTTTATATAACTCTCTAAACGCCATATACCATTTGTGCGACC
Source organism: uncultured Bacteroides sp. (assembly GCA_964369785.1). Classification (GTDB taxonomy): domain Bacteria; phylum Bacillota; class Clostridia; order Oscillospirales; family Ruminococcaceae; genus Ruthenibacterium. The sequence continues at coordinate 608 of CAYJHA010000200.1, read as the reverse complement.
AAAATCCACAGATAGTGCAAAAGTCCATAGGTGATTTTGCCGAGTATATGCGTGAAAACCTAGACTCTATCAATCGAATTGTACCCGTTGCTTTTGATAAGGAGCTAAAGCATGTCGAAACATATTTATCCCTTGAAAAAATGCGTTTTGGTGAAAAGCTGCATATAAAATATGATATTGAAAGCACAGGCTTTATGATACCATCGCTATCTGTTCAGCTCATGGTGGAAAATGCAGTAAATCATGGCTTGTTCCCAAAAGAACAGGGTGGTACAGTAAGCCTTGTAACAAGAGAGTACAATAAGCATTTCGAGATTAAAATTATAGATGACGGTGTAGGCTTTGAGCCCAGCGAAAAGAAAAACGACGGTAAAAGCCATGTGGGAATAGACAATGCAAAGCATAGGCTGCAAACGATGATTGGTGCTACAATGCTTATAGAAAGCCAAATTGGGCACGGCACAACAGTTACCATAAAGATACCAAAGGAGGCTTAAGCTAATCTATGAATATTATCGCAGTTGATGATGAAAAAATAGCACTTGATGGCCTGGTTTTAGCAATTAAGCAATCACAACCCGGCGCAGAAATACATTCTTTCACCGGGG
>CAYJHA010000199.1:0-1967 GCA_964369785.1 uncultured Bacteroides sp. | reverse complement strand
AATTTACTGCGTTTCGGGACGGGAAACCCGTCCCCTACAATGCGTTAAGGTTTTGTTGCGTTGTGCGTATTTGTAGGGGCGGTCCTGTGTGACCGCCCGATTTAACCGCACGATTGTGAGGTAATTTTTGATTTGCGCGTTTATGGGTTGTGTGTGCAAATTTGCAGCGTTACGGGCGGCCAATGACCGCCCCTACAAATTGCCGCAATGGTATGAAACCTGCAAACGACCACAGGTCGCCCCTACAAATTACCCTAAACCGCCTCTAGCCACACCGTAACTGTTGTGCCCTTATTTATTGCACTTTCAAATATTATTTCACCGCTGTGGCTCTCTACAATTTGCCTGCACAGTGCAACGCCCAGCCCTGCGCCCCCGTGCTTTCTGCTTCGCGCTTTATCGGGGCGGTAAAAGTACTCACCCAAATGCTCCAGCGTCTCTTTGTCCATGCCGTGCCCCGTGTCTTTCACTATAATATACACGCTTTCTTCAAGGCGCAGCGCCGTAATTTCAACGCTGTCGCCTTTTCTGCATGAATTAATAGCGTTCTCTGCAAGGTTTGCCACAAGGCTTTCTAAAAGCAATTTCTCGCCTTTTACAGTGCAATTTCCCTCGCACCGAAACATTATTTTTATGCTGTGTGCAAGCGCTTTTGGGCGCAAAGTTTTTTGTGCGTTGTTTAAAACTTCGCACATATCAACATCATCAAAGCGTGCTTTTTCGCCGCGAAGTGCCGCCATTTGCAAAATGCGTGAGCACATTGCAGACAGCCTCTTCGACTCATCTATAATATAATTTAGCGACTCATACTTGTCTTCTTCACTAACGTTTGCGTCACGTATATACTGCGCATAGCCCGAAACAGCTGTAAGCGGTGTTCTAATTTCATGCGCTAGCGTGTCAAAAAGCACTTGCTTTTCCTGTGCAGATTGCTCCAGCCTGTGCACGTTATCACGCACGCTTTGCGCCATGTGGTTAAATGTCGCCGCAAGTTGGCCAACTTCGTCTTGCGTTTTTATATCACTTTTCGCATTATAGTTGCCGCTTGCTATTTCTTTTGCCGCTTGCGCCAGTTTTTCAATAGGGCGCGAAATTTGCTTTAAAATAAAATACAGCGCAATAGCAAGAACTATAACAGCTATAATTATAATCACTACACCTATGCTAACAAGAATTTCACTGTTTGTGTAAATGTCTGTTATGTCAAACGCACATGTTATAACCATTGTGTCCGGGCTGGGCAAGCGCGCCGTTACAATAAGGTAGCTTTTTTCACCGCTGTTAACAACAGTGTGCAAACGCTGGCCCACTTGCGGCGCTGTTGGCACATCACTTTGCGGCACAGGAAGTGTGCTTGCAATAATTTCGCTGTCGTTAGTTATGCTCATCATAACACCGCTGTTCTTGTAGTTGCTAACATAGCTCTCGGCCAGCGCATTAAGCGCTGTGGGCTTGCGCAGCATTACTGACGCCGCGTCGTTTGAAAGAGCAAGGGCAATTGTGTGTTGCTCTAAAAGGTGCTTGTCTGTTTCGGCTTGGTACGTTGTGTTTTCGCTTATTTGCAACATTAATATAAAGCTTGCAGATATACAAACAACAAACAGCATTAACGTTAATAAATATGTTTTTTGGCGAAGTTTCATTAATCTCACCCTTTTTTAGCATGTTATACAAACGGCACCATGTAATGGAGGTGTTTACAAACAAAGACTTTGCAAAAACTAGAGCAAAATTTTTGCCCTTCATATCGATACAAAAAGCACAGGCAATACTGTGTGTATTAACGAGCATTTTTGTGAAATATGACGGAAATTTTAAAGGCGTTTTTTTGTGAAGGCGACTTTGTCAACATCTCCGTAATTACATCGCGTTTTGCAGGCGCCTGCAAACAAAGGCTTTTAGTTCAGCCACATTTTTGGCAAGTGTGCGGCCCCCAAAGCCTTTGTTTGCCGGGCAAAATAACGCGG
>CAYJHA010000198.1:0-1995 GCA_964369785.1 uncultured Bacteroides sp. | reverse complement strand
ACGATAGGCGCACCTGAATATCCCGATTTATTGTTAAATTATTAGGGTATATTGAACAAAATCGACTTAAAGTAACCCAATTACATAATATCAGTATTATCTAGTGCCTTTTGAAAATACAAAATATACAATGTGGAGAAATGAAATGGAACAATACAGAAAGTTTAATTTTGCGGAAGTACAAAACAGCAAACTAAAAGGCGGCTTTTGGGGCAAACGCACCGAGAATTATATGGAAATTATAAATAGCATGATGGAAGCTTTGCTGTGCCCTACAAACTCAGTTAGGCTAATAAATTTTGCCATTGCGGCAGGTTTAAGCGATGATAAATTTTATGGTTCTGAATGGTCTGACGGTGATTGCTACAAATTTTTAGAGGGTTGCCTTTATGTGTACCAAAACACAGGCGACGAAAAAGTGCTTGAAATAATAAACAAATACATACCATGGATTGAAAGCGCACAGGAAGAAGATGGATATTTAAGCACACAAATTACAAGCACAGAGCTTGAGCGCTGGACAGATTACATGAACCACGAGCTGTACAACATGGGGCACTTTTTCACGTTTGCAGTGGCGCACAAGCGCATTACAAACGACGATAGAATGATAAACTGCGCCGTAAAACTTGCAGATTATTTGTGGGATGTTTTCAGCCCCTACCCAAAAGAGCTTGCACATTTTGGCTTTAACCCAAGCCAAATTATGGGGCTTTGTGAGCTTGGGCAACAAACAAAGAGCGATAAATATATAAAACTTGCGGAAGTTTTTGTAAATATGCGTGGCTCTCAGCCGGGCGGCACTGACCAAAACCAAGATAAAACACCGCTGAGAGATGAAACAATGACAGTAGGGCATGCTGTTACTTCAACATACCTTTATGCCGGCGCAACAGATGTGTATGCACTTACGGGCGAAGATAAGCTGATGATAGCTCTAGAGCGATTATATAACGATTTAACGCAAAAACGCATTTATATAACAGGTGGCGTTTGCCCAGATTTTATAGGCCATTCAGAGCGTGGAAACGTAACGTTTGAGTCTCACGGCACAGAGTATGTTTTACCAAATAAAATTGCGTATAACGAAAGCTGCGCAAACATAGGCGCCGCCATGTGGCTTATGAGAATGCTTGCAGTTACAGGCGACACAAAATATGGCGATTGGGCAGAGCAAATTTTATACAACGCAGGCATTTCAGGCTCAAATTTAAGCCTAACAAGGTATTTTTACTCAAACCCACTTGCATACAGAAAAGACGTGCAAATACCATATATTGTTGATAAAGAGAATGATTTGAACGTGCAATATGCCCACAAGGCGACAAGACGCTGGCACACATTTACGTGTTGGTGCTGCCCACCGCAACTTTTCCGCACAATGGCAGGCATTGGCAGGTGGGTTTACGGTGAAAGCGACAGTGAAGTGTACGTGAACATGTTTGCAAATTGCGACTATGACGGCAAAAACGCAAAGCTATCCATGAGCACTAACTACCCGTGGGAAGATAGCGTAAACATTAAGGTGGAAAATGCCGATAATATAAGTGTGAAAATAAGAATACCGGCATGGTGCAAAAATGCTAGCGTAAACAGCAATAGCGTAAAAAGCGGCGAGTACGCCGAAATTAAAGTTAACACAGGCGATGAAATTAGCCTAAAACTGCCGATGACACCTGTATTTATGCAGGCTAATGCGAACGTAGAGCAAGACAGAGGCATGGTTTGCGTAAAACGTGGGCCCGTTATTTTCTGCGCAGAGGGCTGTGATAATGCAGAAAAACTTGATGACTATTATATTGACACAAAAGGTGATATAATAGAAAAATACGATGATACACTGTTGAACGGTGTTGTGAAGCTAGAAGTACCCGCACTTGTGAGAAAACAAAAAGATAGCCTTTACTACGAGCTAATAAACGAGGAGGAAAAGGCAATTTTAAACATGATACCTTACTACACATGGGCGAATAGGGACGAAAGCGACATGAGCGT
>CAYJHA010000197.1:0-2070 GCA_964369785.1 uncultured Bacteroides sp. | reverse complement strand
TTATTACTTGCGGGCGGCCACAGGCCGCCCCTACACTGTGATGTTTACCGTCTTCGTACCAGCGGACGACCACAGGCCGCACCTGCATTATAATGTGTAATACCATTTAGCCGCGGACAACCGTGAGGGTTGCCCTACAATGTTGTTTTAAAATATGAAATATAACAATAGTAAGCTCCTATTGTAGTTTTGTCAGCTAAAATAAACTTGGTGCGCAAATTATATTCACCTTTTTCAAGGTATATCTTTACACTTGCACTCTTCTCATCTTCGCTAATTGCACAGCTATATGCTTTACCCTGCACTGTTATATTTGCCGCCACTATATCAAGAGGTAAACCCTTTGGGCGTGGCTCTGAGTTTTTTGTCTCCGGTATTTCTTCGCAACTGTCGCTTAAATGCAAGCCGCTCTCTTTTGGGTAGCGGCACAGCTCTATGTCATACTCGCCCTCGTCTACAACATTAAGCGCCCAAAAACCGTTATCAAAAACGCCGCGCCTTATGTCGTTTTGGTTAAAGCACATTTTTGTCGCCTCGTGCCATGCGTGGCATGTAATTTTCACGGGGTTTTCTTTTGTTATGTATATAGGGCTGTATTTTATAGCCTCGTCTACGCGTTCATCGTACCAATCCTCATAAAAGCGTGTCAGCTCGTCTGCAAGGTCTTTGTTATTATCGTAAACGTCGCACGTTTGCCCATAGTCTTTTTCAAGGTCGTACATTTCGGGCGGAACAGTTTCAATACGTGCAAAGTTCTTTATGGGAATGCGGTTATTCTTCTCTGTTAGAGGGCAAACAAGGCGCATGTTTTCACGCAAAACAGTGTAGTCTTTATATTTTTGCGGCATGTCGCGCTGCATATTATGCACAACAATTGTTCTGCCTTTGTTTATATGCGTTTCGTCTTTTGCTAAATCGCTATAAATAGAAACGCCGTCTAGCCCCTTTGGTATTTCAATGCCACACATTTCCATACAAGTTGGGAATAAATCGAAATGCGACGTTAAACCGTACACTTTTCTCGGCTTGCCAAATATGCCGCTTGGCGCACTTAAAAAGCACGCATTTTTGTGCGCACCCTCGTAAACACTGCCCTTTTTGCCGCGCATTCCGGCATTATAACCGTCTTTTAAGAAGTCGTTTTCATCAAGCTCACAGCCCACTGTTGCGCCGTTGTCACCAAAATAAATTATAACTGTATTTTCATACTCGCCTATCTCTTTTAAATGTGCAACAAGCTTGCCTATATTTTCGTCTATACACTCTATCATGCCAAAATAACGCGCACGGCGCATTGGCACGCCCTTGTTAAGATATTTTTGCACATATTTATAATCTACGTTTAAAGGTGTGTGCGGTGCATTTGTAGGCAAAAAGCAAAAGAACGGTTTATCACTATTTTTTTGCTCATCAATAAAATCAATTGCGGCATTAAAAAAGTTATCTGTGCAATAACCGCTAAACTTCTTCTCCTCGCCGTTCACAGTGTAAGTGTCGTCGAAGTAATCGTTGTTCCAGTAGTCGGGTGTCTCGCCAATAACGCCGCCCCCAAAAGACAGCGCCATATCAAAGCCCCTGTTGTGTGGGTGGTACGGGTACGTGTCGCCCAAATGCCACTTGCCAAACATGCCCGTTGCATAACCACCGCTTTTAAAGCCGTCTGCTATTGTTACAAGCTCGGGCTTCATATAATAGCGGCCGTTTAGCGTTGAATACACACCTGCGCCAAAAGAGTACCTGCCCGACAAGAGAGCCGCACGCGTTGGGGCGCAAAGTGGGTCTGTGTGAAAATCTTCAAGCGACACACCTGTTTTGCACAGCATGTCATAGTTAGGCGTTTCAAGCCATGGGTTACCGTTTACAGACAAATCACCATAGCCTTGGTCATCGGTTAAAAGCAAAATGACATTTGGTTTTTTTGTTTGTTTTTTTGTTTGTTCCATATTTCCTCACTACACGCAATTTTTTAGGTAGCGGTTATCACACGCGTGGCGAAAAGCTTTGCGGGCGGCGAAACGCCGCCCCTACGGTGCAAGTGCAAAATTTGCAGCTCCGCGAAACGTCGAGGAC
>CAYJHA010000196.1:0-2088 GCA_964369785.1 uncultured Bacteroides sp. | reverse complement strand
GAATAAGTGCAAGTAAAGAGGAGCGATTATAGCGTGATAAATCACGCTATCAATTATCTAAATGGCGTGCCGTTAGAAACGGCACATGCCAATTAATCTCCATTCTGTATGGGGATTATTCAAAGCTATTTGTGTTGTGCACAGAATGGAGATTAATTTTGAAAAATCAAATTACAAAAACAATTACGTTAGTTGGCATAAGCGCGGCATTTTTGTGCAGTGTTATAGTATTCTTTGTGCTTCAAATAAGCGCACAGCGCCAAACAGAACTGTATGTGCGAAGCACAGGGCAAGTTATGGCAGAGGTTTTTAATTCGTCTGCTGTAAGTGAAGGCGAGCTTGACATACTGCGAAAAGACAACTTGCGCGTTACATGGATTGCCGAGGACGGCGCTATTTTATACGACACAGCAGGCGCAACAGAGAACCACGCCGACAGGCCGGAGTTTATTCACGCGCTTGATTACGGGTACGGTGAATCTACACGCCTTTCAGACACGCTTCGCACCGAGACTTTTTACTACGCCACGCTTTTAGATGACGGCAGCGTTTTAAGAATAAGCGCAACAGGCGACAGCGTGTGGGCACACGTGTTTTCAATTGCACCGTTTATAGTAATTGCGTTTGTGCTTGTTGTTGTGTTTTCTCGCGTATTATCAGCGTTTTTTACAAAGAGGATAATGAAGCCCATTGAAAACATTGACATTAAAAAGCCGCTTGAGAACGACACTTATGATGAGTTCTCGCCGCTTCTTCGCAGAATTAACAGCCAAAATGTAGAGCTGTGCACAAAGCTTGAAGAAGTGAAAAGCATGAGAAACGACCTGGCCGCAATTATGAAAAGCATGACAGAGGGGCTTATAGTTTTAAACGAAGACGGGCTTATTATTAGCGTTAATGAAAGTGCGCTTAGCATTTTAGAACACGAGCACGACAATGTTTTGGGCCAGCCGCTTTTGGCGCTTAGAAGAGACGGCGTGTTTGTAGAGCTTGCAAATGCGTGCGAAAAACGCGAAAACATGCAAACGGAACTTCTTGTAAAAGGCAGGGTTTACAGGGTGCTTTTATCACAAGCGCAAGAGGGTGGAAGCATTTTAATGCTTGTAGACGAGACAGAGAAGTGCGAATCTGAAAAAATAAGGCGAGAATTCTCAGCTAATGTATCGCATGAGTTGAAAACGCCTTTACAATCAATTTTAGGCTATGCAGAGCTTTTAAACAACAACCTTGTTAACGAAAAAGATAAGCCGAACTTTTACGAGAATATTTACAAAGAGTGCCGCAGGCTAATATCGCTTGTGCAAGATATTATAGATTTATCGCGCCTTGACGAGAGCGGCGGCAAAGTTGCAAAAGAAAGCGTAAACCTTGACACTGTGTGCAAAAACGTTATAAGCGAGCTTGAAGAAAAAGCGGCAAAAAAGAAAGTGAACATTAGCTTTAAAGGCGAAAAGGCAAGCATAAACGCAGTGCCTGCGCTTGTGCACGAAATGGTTTACAACCTTGTAGATAATGCCGTTACATATAATAAAGAGGGCGGCAAAGTAACGGTGGAAATTGCAAAAGCACAAAACGCCACACGCCTAATTGTAAAAGATACAGGAATTGGCATACCCGAAGACCACCAAGCGCGCGTGTTCGAGCGCTTTTACAGGGTAGACAAAAGCCATTCGCGCCAAACGGGTGGCACAGGGCTTGGGCTATCAATTGTTAAACACGCGGCGGCAGTGCACGGCGCAGAGCTTAACTTGCAAAGCACGGAAAATGTTGGAACAAGCGTTGAAATTGTGTTTTGATGATAATATGAAAATGTATGATGGCTGTCGCATTAAGGTAATATTGCACAAACATATTGAAACGATTGTAGGGACAACCCTTGCGGTTGTCCGAAAAGCATTAAACATAGCGCTTATAAACGGACAGGGGCAAGCCCTGTCCCTACAATGACTTGTTTGTTTTGACAAATAAATTCGTTAATGCGACACCCCTTGCAATAAAATGCACAACATTTGCACAAACATTACAAAACTTGCTAAGGTAATATTGCACAAACATATTGAAACGATTGTAGGGACAACCCTTGCGGTT
>CAYJHA010000195.1:0-2100 GCA_964369785.1 uncultured Bacteroides sp. | reverse complement strand
GATAATTTTTCAAACCTTTTTTATTTTGCATTTTTGTTAATGTTGCTTTTTGTTGTGATGGTAATTTATTTTAACCTTAGAATATCACATTATATTGCAGACCCAATTAAAAAACTAGATGATTCTGTAAGACAACTTGAGGCCGGTGACGACAATGTTGAATTTCCCGACGACGGCTGTATGGAAATTAAGCGTTTGTCCTCTTCGGTAAAATCTATGGTTAAAAATATGCGCTCGCTATTTAACGTTATATTACAGCAAGAAAGTGACAAGAACCGAACAGAGCTTGAAGTGTTAAACTCTCAAATAAACCCTCATTTTTTGTACAACTCGCTTGACAGCGTTGTGTGGATGAACGAGAGCGGAAGATACGAAGAGGCAAAGCAAATGGTTTTATCACTTGCACGGCTTTTTAGAATAGCACTAAGCAAAGGCAGTAACATTATAACAATTGACAATGAACTTGAACATGCAACTAACTACATGATTATACAAAAAATACGTTATAAAGATAAATTCGAGTTTAATGTAAATTTACAAGAAAGTGCGAAAAACACTTATATATTAAAACTAAGTTTGCAACCGCTGTTGGAAAATGCAATTTATCACGGAATGGCCGCCGCATTAGACGATGGGATGATTAATGTGAATGTATACGTGAAAGATAATTTTTTAATTGCTGATGTTGTTGATAACGGCATTGGAATTGCCCCACAAAAAGCGGCAAAACTGCTTGATGAAAAACACGCAGGCAAAGGTTTTACACATGGCAGCGGAATAGGGCTTTACAATGTGGACAAGCGCATACGCTTAACGTTTGGCAAGCAGTACGGCCTGCAAATTATAAGCGAGCCGGACGAAGGAACGACAATACGTACAAAAATGCCTATAATTTATAAAGAAACTTTACAGGAATGGAGCAGAGAAGGCGATGAAAAAAGCTAAAAACAAGAGCAGTATAATATGTTTAAGCTTAATTGCTCTATTAACTGTTTTGCTTTTATTTACTGTAATAACGCCGGAACTTGCATTTGCACAACCACAAAATAAGCACATAACAGTAATAATGCGCGAAAATGATGATACGTTGTTTTTAAACATGCGCCTAGGCATAGAGCAAGCAGCACAAGAGCTTAGTGCAGATGTTAACATTATGTATCCGCTGTTGAGTAATAACCATGCAAGCCAAGTGAGGTTGATAGAAAGTGCCATTGACAATAAGACAGACGCTATAATTATAATGCCGGCAGACACACAAGAAATGGAGCAGTATTTTAATGAAAGCCCAAGCGCTGTTCCCATTATATATATTGAGGCTGAAAGTGAAAACAATTTTATAGGCCCCGAAAACAAAGAAATAGGCGAGACGATAGCAAGTGACAGCTTAAGCGTTGCTAAGGGCGATGTTATTCTTTTAAAAACAGCTGCACAATCACAAGCGGTAAGTGAAAGGCTGGAAAGTTGCTATAATATTTTGCAAGAGAGCGGCTTAAATATTACTATATTGACATGTAACAGTAGCGACATATATTATAAATTGCCGGACATGCTACAAAAGACAAGTGCAAAAACTGTAATTGCATTTGAGCAAAGCGCAACAAGAGATATGTTTAATGCTACTATGCAAAGCGGAATAAAAGAGCTGAATTTGTATGGCATAGGCATTGAGGGTGACATTATATCGGGACTTGAACAAGAATATGTTGCAGGTGTTGTTGTGTGGAATGAGTATGCGCAGGGGTATATTGTTCTTCAAAGCGCAATGGCGCGGCTTACCGGCAACCGTACTTTAGTGCCACAAAATAGCGAAATTCCGTTTAAGCTAATTACTTATGACGAAATTTTTTCGCCTGAAAACCAGCGGTTGCTATTCCCTGTGTTTTAAATATTTTATGCTATAAAATTTAACGAAGTTTTTGCATTATAAAACTATTTAAATTTGTGGAAATAGCACTAAACTTATAGTAGAAATAATAAATGTAATAATATACAAATAAATGCACAAGAGAAAGGTACGCCTTATGCCTAAAAATATATTAAAAAATTACTTTGGGTACGACAGTTTTAAATTAGGCCAAGAAGAAATAATTAATGAAATTT
>CAYJHA010000194.1:0-2117 GCA_964369785.1 uncultured Bacteroides sp. | reverse complement strand
TAGGGTAACTCTCCAAAAATTCTTTTTTATCACTTACAAGCACTTCAAGCTGTAAGCCCCTTTGCCTGCATGAAATATAATCAGCTTTTTGCAGTTTATTAAAATCTGCTTGTTTCATACGTGCAATGCCGTATTCATATATAAGCGTGTCTTTTTTCTCTGTTAAAATTATCTTTCCGTCATCAATAAACGTGATGTAATCTGCAACTTTTTCAAGGTCGCTCGAAATATGCGATGATATTAAAATAGAGTTATTCTCATCTTCCACAAACTCTAAAAACGCATCGAGTATTTCTTCTCTAACTACCGGGTCAAGCCCTGCTGTTGCCTCGTCTAAAATAAGTAGCTTTGCTTTGTGCGAGAGCGCCACGCATATTGAAAGCTTCATAGACATGCCACGAGAAAATGTTTTTAGCTTTTTGTCTTTTGGTAGCTTAAATCTATCGAGATAAGCGTAAAAAACAGATTTATCCCAGTTAGCGTATATATCCGAGAGAACTTTTTCAAGTTTAATTGCGGTTAACTCGCCCGAAAAATTAATGCTGTCGAAAACAACACCTATGTCATCTCTCAAATATGTGTCGCTGTCTGCCATTTCTCTGCCAAAAAATTTTACAGTTCCGCTGTCTTTGTTTAGTAAATTTAGCATTGTGTTAATTGTGGTGCTTTTGCCTGCCCCATTTTTGCCCACAAAGCCCATTATAGAGCCACTCTGAACTGTAAGGTTTACATTTTTCAAACTAAAACTGTTATCTTTGTATGTTTTGCTAAGGTTTTCTATTTTAATTGCGCTGTTCATTTTTATTCCTCCCCATTATAGAAAATAGCAATTAAATCTTGCAATTTTTCTAGTTTAATTCCACTTGATTTTGCAACATCAACAGCATTGAATAAATGTTCTTCAATTATTTTTTGCTGTTCTTCCTGGAAGAAGTCTTTATTTTGCGCAGAAACAAAACTGCCCCTGCCAACGGTTGTTTCAATAAAGCCGTCTCTTGTTAAATCTTCATACGCTTTTTGCACTGTTATTACACTAACGTGTATTGTTTTTGCAAGCGTGCGCATTGAGGGTATGGCATCGCCTGTTTTAAGCTCACCACTCATTATCATTGCTTTAATTTGAGACGTTATTTGCTCGTATATAGGCTTGCTTGTATTGCTGCTAATTATTATCTCCACTTAATACCTCCTCATTAATAGTGCCGGTGCTAACTAATAAACTCAACTAAAATATTGTATACTTATATGTACTTATTGAACAAGTACAATTGTAACACTTAAAATGTACTTTGTCAACAACTATTTTAAAAAAAGCAAGCATAGGCTTGAACCCTCTTGGCTCAAACCTATGCTCTTATAATGTTCTACAACATTTTATGTGCTAATTTTTTATATGAACTATTTCGCAAATTTTGGCTTGAGATCACAAACTAATCATCATAATCAACATCATGTTCCAAAATTGTGCCGTCAGTTGCGCTAATTGTATAGTCATATTCTGTTCTGCCAATTTGCCACTCCACTTCATATTCAGCACGGCCGTCATCAAGTTCAAACTCGCATTTAATAAAACCTGCTTCGCTCTCGCTTATGCCTGCGTGCTCAAGGGCTATGGCTTTTGCCTGTTCTTCACCAATATAATCTGCTGAGCTGTTTGTGCTGCTGTTAATTGTTGCAGAAGCGTTTGTGTCGTAGCTTTCCATGTCGTAGTCGTAGCCTATAATTTCTCCGCTCAATGCATTAATTTCATAGTCATATTCGGCGCTTTTGTCCCAAAATTCCACTTCATATTCCGCTATGCCATCGTCATAATCCAGCTTGCAGAACATGTGCGAAACGTCGGCTTCGCTCACTCCTGCATGTGTAAGCGCAATGCTTTTTGCTTGTTCTTCGCCAATGTAATTATCAGCTGTACTTTCCGCTTCATTTGCAGGCGCACTAGCCGGGGCAGTTTCAACTTGGCTTGCTGCAGGCTGTTCGCTCTCTACGGCTGCTATGGGTGTTGCCGCCTGTGTGCTGCAGCCTGCAAGAGCTGCCGCTATAATTGTTGCGCAAGATATAATGCCGAATTTTTTGAATATATTATTTGATTTCATAATAATTTCTCCTTGTATTTT
>CAYJHA010000193.1:0-2141 GCA_964369785.1 uncultured Bacteroides sp. | reverse complement strand
CCACATTACCAAAAAATTATATAAAATATTAAAAAACATATTGACAATTGAATTTTTTGGTGTTATAGTTAGTTACACAAGTAATTAACCACTTAACCAAACATGCAACAAAACAATAAATTGCAAACGCAAAAAACAAATTAATTATCAGCAAAACTATAAAAACACGAAAGGAGTGAAACAATGCATTCCGGCTTTAATGATAACGAAATGATTTATATTCAAATAGCAAAAATGATAGAAGACGACATTTTGCGCGGCATTTTGCTTGAGGAAGAACAAGTGCCAAGCACAAACGAGCTTTCAAAAATGTTACACATAAACCCGGCAACAGCGGCAAAGGGCATAAACCTTTTGGTTGAAGAAAACATTTTGTACAAAAAACGGGGGATAGGTATGTTTGTGTCGAACAACAGCAAGAAAATTATAACAGATAAACGCAAAGCGGCTTTTTGCAAAACTTACATTGTGCAGATGATGAAAGAAGCAAAAGCTATACAGATAACAAAACAGGACATAATAAAAATGATAGAGCAAATTGAAAACGGAAACGGAAATGGAGAGGAATAATAGCTATGGAAAACTCATTAAAAGCTACAAATATAGTTAAAAATTACGGCAAAAACACGGTGCTAAAAGGCGTTAGCGTTGAAATTGAGGCAGGGCATATTTACGGCCTGCTTGGCAGAAACGGCGCAGGCAAAACAACACTTTTAAGCATATTAACTGCGCAAAACGCACTTAATAGCGGCGAAATTACTTACGGCGGCTTGAAAGTGTGGGAGAATGAACAGGCGCTGAAATCGCTGTGCTTTTCACGTGAGCTCTCGCCCACAATGCTTTTTGGGCAAAACACTGTTAAGGTTAAAGAGTACCTTCGTGCGGCGTCGATATTCTACCCTAATTGGGACAAAGAATACGCGAAAAAATTGTGCGAGCTGTTTAAGCTGGACACTAAAAAGAAAATTCACAAGCTGTCAAAAGGTATGATGAGCATGGTGACAATAATAATTGCACTTGCAAGCCGTGCGCCCATAACGTTTTTAGACGAGCCCGTGGCAGGCCTTGACGTTGTGGCAAGGGAAATGTTTTACAGCTTGCTTTTAAAAGACTATGCAGACACAAACAGAACGTTTGTTGTTTCAACGCATATTATTGAAGAGGCGGCAAACGCACTTGAAAAAATTATAATAATTGATGACGGCAACATCATTGTAGATGAAGACACAGATACGCTTATATCTCAGTACAGCTACATTTCGGGCAAAGACGAAGACATAGACGAAATATGCAAGCACTTCGAAGTGATAAGTGAAGAAAAAATGGGGCGTAGCAAGCGCGTTTGCGTAAAGCAAAACTCACAGCGTGTGCAAACTGTTGCAGGCGGCCTAGACGTTGACATAACAGGCGTGCCACTGCAAAAAATATTTGTGCACTTAACAGGGGGAATGCAGGAGGTGCTGATATGATAAAGGCACTGAAATACCAGTTGAAATATACTTTTGAAGTGCTTTTCGCAATGGCGCTTGGAATTGGTTGCTACTTTGCCGCCATGTTTGCATTTGCAGGTTTAAACTATCTGGCAATTTTGCCGGGAATGTTACTTCTTTTTATGCTATTAACGCCGCTAATAATTATGCAAACATTAAACAGTATTTACTACACAATTGCACTTTCGCACGGTGCAACACGCAAAAATTACAATAATGCACTGCAAATAAGCAAAGTGCTTTTAAGCTTTGTTATGGTGGCGGTGGCGGCAATTGTGGCGTTTGTAGTTTTACAAGGTTATGCCTTGCCTGTGCAAGTTATAATTTTACTGCTTTTATTAATATTTTTTGTGGCCACTTTGGGCGATTTTATGGGCATTGCATATCTTAAATTTTCACGCATTGTCATGATTATTTTTGGTGTAGCTTTTGGTATGGCTGTTGGCTCAGTTGGTGTGTATGTGGGCTTTAATAGTATTAAACAAATAAACGGCACAGAGCAAATTATGTTTGATGCAATTTTCAGTGGGGAAATTTTTACCTACATAAACATAGCAAGCGCAGTGCTTGCCGCCGTGGGCATAGCCATTTCACTGTTAACGCGCAAGCTTGCTTACACCGTTTGTGTAAAATAGAAAATAGGGGGAACAT
>CAYJHA010000192.1:0-2224 GCA_964369785.1 uncultured Bacteroides sp. | reverse complement strand
AACACCGCAACATCATCAACCCCGTAAACGGCGAAACGCCGCCCCTACAAATATTTGCAATTATAATAAATACTATTAATATTGCACAAAATTTTACGCATAGTGTAAACGTTTTGCCTTTTTGTGTATATTTTCATTTTACACCTTGTGCTTTTTTTAACAAACATGTATAATAGAAGCAAAAGGTTTTGCGATAGTGTCGGCAATTTTAAAAAGCAAAAACCGCACACTGTCAAAGCATTTTATTTTATAACATTTATTTTGAAAAGGGAGAGATATTAAAACATGACAGAAAACAAAAATGTTCTTGCATGGGTTGAGGAAATGAATGCCCTCACAACACCCGACAGCGTAGTTTGGATTGACGGAAGCGACGCTCAACTTACAGCACTTCGCAACGAAGCAATT
Source organism: uncultured Bacteroides sp. (assembly GCA_964369785.1). GTDB lineage: Bacteria > Bacillota > Clostridia > Oscillospirales > Ruminococcaceae > Ruthenibacterium. The sequence continues at coordinate 1,816 of CAYJHA010000192.1, read as the reverse complement.
GCAAACGGTGAAGTTTCAGAGCTTAACCAAGAAAAATTACCGGGTTGTTTATACCACCGCACAAACCCTAACGACGTTGCACGTGTTGAAGACCGTACATTTATTTGCACAAAAAATAAAGAAGACGCTGCACCTATTAACAACTGGATGAGCGCAGACGACATGAAAGCTAAACTTGTTCCGCTTTTTACAGGCGCAATGAAAGGCCGCACAATGTATGTAATCCCTTACTGCATGGGCCCTCTTGGCAGCAAGTTCAGCAAAGTTGGCGTTGAAGTTACAGACAGCATTTACGTTGTTTTGAACATGGACATCATGGCAAGAATTGGCCAAGGTGCACTTGACCAACTAGGCGCAGAGAGCAACGACTTTGTTCGTGGCCTACACGCTAAAGCAAATATTGACCCTGAAAACCGCTACATTGCACACTTCCCTGAAGACAATGCAATTTGGTCAATTAACTCAGGTTACGGCGGTAACGTTCTTCTTGGCAAAAAATGCTTTGCTCTTCGCATTGCTTCTTACCAAGGTTACAAAGAAGGCTGGATGGCTGAGCACATGCTTATTCTTGGCATTGAAAACCCACAAGGCGAAGTTTCATACGTTTGCGGCGCTTTCCCGTCTGCTTGCGGCAAAACTAACCTTGCTATGCTTATTCCACCTGAATACCTTAAAAATGCAGGCTACAAAGTTTGGACAGTTGGCGACGATATAGCATGGCTACACATCGGCGAAGACGGCAGACTTTATGCTATTAACCCAGAGAGCGGCTTCTTCGGCGTTGCACCTGGCACAAACGACAAATCAAACTACAACGCTTTGATGAGCACAATGAAAAACACAATTTTCACAAACGTTGTTGTTAATAACGACGATAACACAGTTTGGTGGGAAGGCCTTGACAAAAACCCACCTGCAAACGCAACTGATTGGCTTGGCAACAAAGTTGACGGCAAAGCAGAGTTTGCAGCAGGCAAAAAAATGGCTCACCCAAACAGCCGCTTTACAGCACCGGCAGCAAACTGCCCTTGCCTAAGCAAAGATTGGGAGAACCCGAACGGTGTTCCTGTTAGCGCTATCGTTTTCGGCGGCCGCCGCGCAAAAACAGCACCGCTTGTATATCAATCATTCGATTGGAACCACGGCGTATATGTAGGCTCAGCAATGGCTTCAGAAACAACAGCAGCAGCTATGAGCGCAGTTGGCGTTGTTAGGCGTGACCCAATGGCTATGCGCCCGTTCACAGGCTACAACATGGGCGATTACTTCTCACACTGGATTAACATGGGCAAAAAACTTGGCGACAAAGCGCCAAAAATCTTCAATGTTAACTGGTTCCGCACAGACGACGAAGGCAAGTTCATTTGGCCTGGCTTCGGCGATAACATGCGCGTTCTTATGTGGATTATTGACCGTTGCGAAGGCAAAGTTGAAGCTAACGAAACAGCTATCGGCTATGTACCTAATGCAGAGGACATCGACATCAGCGGCCTAGATGACATTACACTAGACACAGTTAAAGGCCTACTTGAAATTGACAATGCACTTTGGGTAGAAGACACTAAAGGTGTTGACGAGCTTTATGCAGAAATTGGCAGCCGTATGCCACAGGAGCTTAAAGACCAACTTGCAGCATTTAAAGCACGCTTGAAATAATAAATTTTAACAGATTGTTGAAATAGAAAAATACAGGGGCCATGGTTGCATGGTTCCCTGTTTTTTTTGTTTTGAGGCAGTTTGTAGGGGCGGCGTTTCGCCGTCCGTGGGGTTGATGATGTTGCGGTGTTTTGTAGGGGCAACCCTTGCGGTTGCCCGT
>CAYJHA010000191.1:0-2227 GCA_964369785.1 uncultured Bacteroides sp. | reverse complement strand
AGAGCTGTCAATCTCGGATTGACTGAGAGGGCGCTCTTTAAGTTGACAGCATTGGCGTGGTAACCCCGCCCCTACAAACGCCCCCGGGTTTGCGCCACATTGTAGGGGCGACCTGTGGTCGTCCGCCCACCGCCCCCGGGTTTGCGCCATTTTTTAGGGCATGCCTTTTTTGCCAATTTAAGGGGGCAAGCACCTGTGTGCTTGCCCCCTTAAATTTTTGTGCGTTATTAAATTTTGCACAGCCTTTTCTTGCTAGTGGCTACGGTTTAATTGTTGGCGCTGCCATGCCAAAGCCCGCGTTGCGCTCATTATTTGGGTCCGGTGTTGGGGTTAATCCTGTATCACCCCAATTTGTACCATCATAGGTATAATAGCTAACCCCACTTGCAAGTGTAAAAGTTGTTAAAGTAGTTTCACTTCTAAACGCTGTGCCGTCGTATCTACTGCCGCCTGTAGTTGTAGTTGTACCACCTATTGCCGTTAAACTACCGCTAAAAGGCTCTGCGTTGGTGCCTATGTTTATAGCTTTTAGGGGACCTTGGAGCTCTGCAGACAACCCTCTCCCGCCATGTCCTGCACCACTGCCGCCTCTCGCCGTAACAGTTGCGCCGCCTAAAATTTCTATTTTTTCTTCGCTACTAATCCCGTTTCCGCAAACAGTGCTGCCTGCTGCGCCCGTTGCTGTTACGTTTGCACTGCCTTTAATCGTCACTGCTCTGGTTGTTGCACTAACTCCGGATGCACGAATTCCTGTTCCGCCATTAGTTCCACCTTTACCGCCGTAAGCTATTACTTTTGCATTTTCGGAAATTATAACTGCGCCCTCAGATGTATTTATACCGGCATCGCCACTGCCATCGCCGGCTGTTGCTGTAACTTCTGCACTGCCTGAAATCTCAATGTCGCCTTTGCTCACAATAATTCCGGATCCCTCTTTTTGGCTTGTCGCTTCCACTTCTCCGCCGGAAATTGATATATTTGCACCCGACAAATTAATTCCATGGCCGCTGCCGTTCAAGTTACCGCTTTTTGCAATTACCGTGCCACCCTTAATTTTAATATCCTTTGTGGAGTAAATTCCACTGCCGTCATAACCGCCGCCTCCATTGCCACCTGTTGCGGTAACTGTGCCGCCTAAAATTGTTATTTCACCATTACCGCTTGCATCTATGCCGTTGCCGCCACTACTTACACCCGATGCGCCGCCTGTCGCGGTAAGTGTGCCCGTGCCCGTCACTGTCAAAGTTTCTGTAATTTCAATAGCGTTATATATAATGTTAAATGCACTTGCGCCTGTATTTTCCACAATGTTAGTGCCCGTTAAATTTATTGTTAAGCCCGGCGTTTCGAAATGCATCGCCGCAGTTTTTGCGCCTGTTCCGTCGTGGCTTATGTTTGCGCCGTTAAGCATTAAAGTGTTCGTCGCAGCATCAAATTGCACGCTGTTTGTTCCATCGCCCAAAACGTCGGTGTAATTTGTAGGTGTAACCTGTTTACCTGCAACATAAATAGGCACAGGTGCAGACGGTGCTGTCAGTGTAGGTGCCGGTGCCGGCGTTGGTGTTTGTGCCGTGCCTGTAACGCTTACCGTTGCAATATTTGTTGTAAGCGTTTTGCCTGTGCTATTTTGCGTAATAACACAGTAATAATATTGTACATACGGCATATTTGTTTGCAATGTGGCTGTGCTGTCGGTTTTGTTAGCCATTGCAATGCCGTTATAGCTATTTGTTAAGCTTGTATACCATTGGTAAGAAAAAGCGCCCGTGCCGCTTGCATTAACGCTTAGTGTAAGCGGCGCACCAACAGCAACGCTTGTGCTTGCAGGCTGTTTTGTAATAGCAAAAGTGTTTTGCCCACTGCCTGTGCCCGTTTGTGTGCCGCTTGTGGCATTGTCGCCATTGGCTGCACTGTCATCATCATTGTCGTCGGTGTTTTCATTGTCGCCGCCGCCTGCGCTGTCACTATCCGGGCCACTGTTGTTGCCGCCCGCGCTTTGTAATAAACTGTCGTCCTCTTGCGTTTCACTGCCTGTAGATGAAGAGCTGTCTTGTTCACTATCAGGGCCCGCACCGCTAACGTCGCTTGTAGATAGCGATTCAGCGCTATTACTGCCGGTTGCGCCTGTGCAGCCTCCGTCACTTGAGCAAGCGGCAAAGCTAAGGCACACCACCAAGGTTATAATTATAATTAGTATGCGTTTTATCATCATATTTCCCCACTTAAA
>CAYJHA010000190.1:0-2293 GCA_964369785.1 uncultured Bacteroides sp. | reverse complement strand
GGGTCGTTTTACCGTTAAACTCGCCCTATCTCAAAGGAATGAGCTACACCCCAACAAGTTGAAATTGTGCATTAAATTTTGCTTTAATGCACAATTATTTTACCAAATATACATTGCATTGTCAAGCGATATTACACCGTTGATAAAACCTATATGTACGAATGTCAATGATAGTTGACGCTTCATATTCAATTTTACATCTTTTCTACGAATTTGCATTTATAAATGTTGGGCGTGTTACAAACTCCTCGCTGTAAACTTCCTCATTATCGCTGTCAAAAAGTGTAACAACAAGCCTCACTGTGTAATCGTTTGTGGCTGGGTTGCCCTCTTCAGCCCAAGCTAGTGCCATAGTATGCCCCATATAAAAACCGTTTGCAAGTACATGTTTTATTCCGGGTGGGTCATCATTTTCATATTCACGCATTAAAACACCTTGTGTGGAATGTATGCTGTAAGTGACTGTATAATTTTCTGTTGTTATAGTTAGTTCAGTTGCGCTTGTCGCGTCAACTGCTTTTGCAATGCGCAAATCATCAATTAATTCTGTAACAGATTCAGCCGCTATAATTTCTACTTGCGCTATGTCTGCAATTTCGGTTTCAATTCGCATTATCTGCACAAAAATTGACGTTATAAAGCTTAAAATAATTGTTAAAACTGCAAGCACAACAACCATTTCAATAAGTGTAAACCCTTTTTTCGCCTCTTCTTTTCTTAACAATTTCATGGCACTTACCTCCCCTTTCCACTATATTTTAAAAGTATAACTACGGCGTTGCATAAAAATAAATCATATCATTTTGCGTTAAAATTTCACCGCTTTGTGTTATGGTAGCAGGTGTAGGTGGCACTGCGCCGCCCACCTCAAGCACCACTTTAATTTCTGTGCTTTGCGGTGTTAGCCCCGAAGACGTAACAAAATCATTGGCTGTTTGCTGTACATTATCAGCCTCACGCTGTGTGGTTCTAATTCCGTTTGTAGCCGAGGTTATTATCATTGTTACGCCCACAATTAAAAAAGTAAATAGCATAATTGAAATTATTGTCTCAATAAGCATTTCGCCTTTTTTATTTCGAAGTACGTCAGCAAATTTAATTTTCAATTTTTTCATATTCAACAAGCGTCCATTCCCCGTAATTTGTAACTGTATCTGAAGTATCATCATATGTAGCTGTATCAAGCCTAAAGCCCATGCGATATTCTGCCTGGCCTGCAAGGTTTGTGTCAAGTGGGTCTAAATCTATGTTTGCATTAACCCACAATGCCCCTGTAACATTACCTGCACTTTGCTCTTCAAGCTGTATTTCAATCTCACACTCAAAAATATGTGTAATAATTGTAGTTGAACCGTCAGCTTGTGTTACCGTCTCATCAACCGATATTGTCAGTTTATCAAATAGGGGCACTGTGGCAGGGTCTGCTGCGTTTTTATTGTTATAGTAAGATTTTACTATTGCCGTTTGTAAGTTGTCTGTTCCACCACCGGACACTATACTTGAGTTTAGCATATCTTGCAAAGACATTTGAACAGACTGCGCCAAAAGGTCAATTTGTGTTTTGTCTTTGTTGTGCTGAGTTGTAGAGGCAACACCCAAAGATGACGTTAATGTTATAGTAGCAAGTGTAATTAAAAACATCATGCAAGCAAGCACTATAAGCAATGAAGCACCGCTCTTTTGTTTTAATATTGCTGAAATTGCAACTGGTTTTTTCACTCGCTTGCCCCCTTTGTTATATATTATTTTCAATTTATGCACTAGGCTCATTGCCTGTGCCTCCATTTATGTTGTTCGTGTCGCCTTCTGTTTCATCTTCTTTGTTTATTACGTCGGCCGTGCCGCCTGTGCCATTTGCACCGGTATTGTTATTTGTGCTATCTGCGCCGCTTGTTGAGCCATCGCCGCCATCGCCTGTGCCGCTTCCTTCTGCACCTGTGCCGCCTGTGGCATTGTTTGTGCCCTCGCCTGTGCCACCGTCTGTGCCGCTTGTTCCGGGCAATGTGCCGCCTTCGCCGCCTTCGCCGTTGCTGCTAGCGCCGCTTGCTACTTGGTCGCCTTCTTCTTGCGGTGCACTTGCGCCTTGCAACAGAGAAAATGTTATTGGTGGTGCCGGTGCAGGTGACGGTAACGTTTCTATAGTAAATGCACCTGGGCTTGTGAAAGAGCTATTTGCTACAGGAACTGTGCCGTTAAAGGCATAGCTGTTATATGTTGTTTTTACTTCAAATGGGCCGCCTGCACCTGTGTAGGTTAAGTTGTAAGTTAGTTTAACTGTTGAGCTAGGTGCGAG
>CAYJHA010000189.1:0-2364 GCA_964369785.1 uncultured Bacteroides sp. | reverse complement strand
AATTGATAGCGTGATTTATCACGCTATAATCGCTCCTCTTTACTTGCACTTATTCTGTACCCTATGCCGCGCACTGTTTGAAGCTGCTCGCCTGCCTCGCCCAGCTTTGTGCGAAGCGAACGCATATGCACATCTACCGTTCTTGTCTCGCCATCAAAGCCATAGCCCCAAATTTGCGTTAACAGTAAATCACGAGAGAACACTTGCTCAGGGCTGTTCATAAGCGTTTGAAGCACTGAAAATTCTTTTCTTGTGAGGCTAACTTCATCATTTTTCACATAAACTTTGTGCTGAACAATGTTTATGGTAATATCGCCAACATTTAAAAGTTCATTGTTTGTTGTTGACGTTCTTCTTATAAGCGCCTTAGCCCTTGCAACAAGCTCTAACATGCCAAACGGCTTAGAAATATAGTCGTCTGCGCCTAAATCAAGCCCAAGAACTTTGTCGTATTCAGAGCCTTTGGCCGACGCCATTAATATAGGTATGCCTGAAGTTGCAGCTGCTTTTCGCAATTTTGTCAAAACTGAAAGGCCGTCCTCATCAGGCAGCATTATGTCAAGAATTATAAGCTCGGGTGCATTGTCTTTTATGGCGCTCCAAAGGCTTCGTGCGTCGGGCAGGCCTTGCACGTCCATTCCGGCACTTTGCAGCGCATACACCTCAAGTTGCCTAATCGAATCGTCGTCTTCAACGCAGTATATCATATGGTGTAACCTCCTACTTTTAAACTTCTCCTGCAATAATATTTGCGAAAAAATTTAAGCCGGGCAGTGTCTGCTTGTTTTATCTTGCGTAGGCACTGCCGAAAAGCAAGTATTAATTGTAGCTTTTGTGCTCGCCTGTAATGCTGAAAACAACCCACTCTGCAATGTTTGTTGCGTGGTCGCCTATGCGCTCGAAATATTTTGCTATCATTAAAATATCAAGCACCATTTCACCGTTTTTAACATTTTCATTCACAAGCGCAAGCGCCTCGTTTCGCACTGTAACAAACAAATCGTCCACAATGTCGTCCATATCTATAACACTTTTTGCAAGGTCTGCGTCTTGCTTTACAAACGCGTCAATGCTGTATGTAACCATTTTAATAGTCTCGTTCGCCATGTCGTATAGGTGCATTGTGTTTACGCTTTTTGTAATTTGCCCCATGCTTATAATTTCCACAATGTCCACAGCTTGGTCGCCTATGCGCTCCATGTCTGTTATCATTTTAAGCGTTGCCGAAATTTGGCGCAAATCTTTCGCCACAGGTTGTTGTTGCAGTAAAAGTTTTAGGCAAAGAGACTCTATTTCACGCTCTTTGCGGTCAATTTCATCGTCTTCAAGGTGCATTTCTTTATAGTTGTCACTGCTTGCATTTTGCAGTGCCTTTGCCGCCTTTGCAATAGACGTTTCGCAAAGTGCACCAAGGTATGTAAGCTCTTTTTTCAAATGCAAAAGCTGGCTGTCGAATTTGCTTCTCATATATGTTACCCAAACCTTCCTGTAATGTAATCTTCAGTGCGTTTGTCTTGTGGCAAGCTGAACATAGCCTGTGTGTCACTGTATTCTACCACTTCGCCAAGCAAGAAAAATGCAGTATTATCTGAAATACGCACGGCCTGTTGCATGTTGTGCGTTACAATTATTATAGTGTATTTCTTTTTAAGCTCTGCCGCAAGTTCTTCAATTTTAAGCGTTGAAATTGGGTCCAGTGCGCTTGTGGGCTCGTCCATAAGCAGCACTTCGGGTTCTACCGCAAGGGCGCGTGCTATGCAAAGCCTTTGCTGCTGGCCGCCTGAAAGCCCCAGCGCGTTTTTCTTCAGCCTATCTTTCACTTCGTCCCAAAGTGCGGCGCCTTTTAGGCTTGTTTCAACAAGCTCGTCTAATTGCGCACGCGAGTGTGTGCCGTGAAGCCTTGGCCCATATGCCACATTGTCGTAAATGCTCATGGGGAACGGGTTCGGCTTTTGGAACACCATGCCTATATTTTTGCGCAACTGTGTGACATCTACGTCTTTTGCGTAAATATTGTTGCCGTGGAAAGTAATGTTGCCCTCTATTCGCACGCCCGGCACAAGGTCGTTCATTCTGTTTATGCTTTTTATGAAAGTAGATTTACCACAGCCCGACGGGCCTATAAAAGCAGTTATTTGCTTTTCGGGTATGTCCATATTTATTTTTTTAAGCGCTTGAAAGTCTCCGTAATATAAATCAAGGTCTTGTGCACGCACAATTGACGCATTATTATCTGTAACCATAATTGTATTCCTCTCTGTTAAATGTGCCTTCATTATTGGTGATACTCTAAGCATATCAGTACACGTTTGAAATGTCAAAAAAATATTGTCATTTTTGGGTTTAGTGCTGTCAACTAAAGCG
>CAYJHA010000188.1:0-2488 GCA_964369785.1 uncultured Bacteroides sp. | reverse complement strand
AATATGTACCAAAGCCAAAACAACGCAACAAACAATATGTTTTATACAAATACAGGCAGCGCAGTTGGCGCACAAACGCCTTCGCAATACATTTCTAAAGTGTTTTTATGGATGTTTGCAGGCCTTATTTTAACATTTGCAACAGCATTTTTCGTGTCAACAGGGCCAATACTTTACTATATATTCTCTGTGCCGGCACTTCCGTTTATTTTGTTGGCAGCAGAGCTTGTTCTCGTCTTTATCTTAAGTGCACGCATAAACAAGCTAAGCGTTGGCTCGGCTTATTTCATCTTTTTTGCTTATTCTCTGTTAAACGGCATAACATTTTCGACAATTTTTATTATTTACGACGTATGGTCGCTTGTTTTTGTGTTTGCAATGGCGGCGCTTTACTTTGGCGGCATGGCGCTGTACGGCGCAGTAACTAAGCGCGATTTGTCACGCTTTGGCCCCATTCTTTTCGGCGGCGTAATTGTTATGGCTGTTTTCTGGGCGCTGTCGTTATTTTTAAACCTCTCCGGGCTAGACACAATTATGTGCATACTGGGCCTAGGGCTATTCATGGGGCTAACTGCTTTTGATATGCAAAGGATTAAAGGCTATTATTCGGCATATGCTCACGACGCACAAATGCTTTCAAAGATGTCTATAATTGGCGCATTACACTTGTATCTTGACTTTATAAACATCTTCCTATACTTGCTAAGGCTTTTGGGCAAAAGGAACTAATGAGCCTTCGTTTTTAAGAAAAAAATTTATAAACTTTGCAAGTAGGTGCAATTTTGTTTACAAAAAGAAGTATAAATTTCAAAAACATAATACACATGGCTTTCAGCGCACTTTTTGCATTTTTCCTTATACACATGGCGTTCGGGCTTTATGGTGGGCACAGGGAGTTTAGCCCAAATTTAGCGGTAATTGCCGTGCTTGCTATTTTCCTTAGCGGAATAGGCTTTGCAATTTTATATGCGCTAAAAAAACTAACAGGTTTAAAAGGCACGATAATTCGTGCCTTTTTACTCTTACTTTGTTTTAGTGTGCAGTTTTATTTGTTTTGGAAAACAAGCATAACCCCCGGGTGGGACGCTAATATAATAGTGCGCAGTGCAATAGACGGCTTTCTCGACATGATGTACTATTCAAAACTTCCAAACAATTTATTCCCTGCCGTTTTAATGCGCGCGTGGGTTACGGCGCTAAATTTTTTAACGTTTATATACCCACTAAAGCGCCTTATAATTTTAAACATATTGCTTGTAGACGGTGGCTTGTTTTTTACATATTTAAGCACAAGGCGTGTTTTTGGGTGCACTGCCGCCGAAAGAGCCATGCTAATTGCCATACCGCTTCTAGGTTTTAGCCCGTGGGTTGGCACACCGTACACCGACACAATGGCAATTTTCTTCACTTCGCTAATTTTATACAGCATTATAAGGGCGGCACAAGCAGAAAAAACGCGCGAAAAGCAATTGTTTTTGGCGCTTGCCGGTTTTGGCACATTATTTGGCATGTACATAAAAGTTACTGTTGTAATAATTATAATAGCAGTTTGTTTAGCTGTTTTAACAAGTAAAAAACTTCGCTGTATGTTTAATTTCAAGTTAAATTTTAGGCAAAACAGCGTGCTTGCACTTGCCACAGGGCTGCTTTTGGCTTACGGCGTTGTAACGGCGGCACTGTACCCCTACAACATGCGCATAAAAAACGAGCACCCAAACGAGGTGCCACGAACACTTTTATATTATCTCGACCACGGCATACGCTCACGCAACACAGGCGCTTGGAGCGGCGACAACTACGAGTGGACGGCGTACAACATTAACAAGCCTAACTACGAAGAAATGGCGTTGCAAAGAATTTGGCAGCTTGTGGAAAGTTATGGCGCAAGCGGCATGGCAGAGCACCTTTACAATAAACTGCTTTGGGCAGGCACAGACGGCACATTCGCCTACGGCATGGAAGGTGCATTTTACACAGAACCGCAAGACGATACAAGCACACTGCGCGGATTTTTGCAAAATTATTTGTATATAGACTCTTATTTTTACCAAAATGTTCTCTCTCAATTTTTGCAAGCGCTTTGGTACATTGTTTGCGCACTTTGCGCCGCAAGCTTTTTTTATAAAGACGATAGCGAGTTCTCTTTTGTGGCAAAGCTTGCGGTTGGCGGCATTTTTGTTTACTTAATGTTATTTGAAAACAGGAGCAGATACATATTTTTATACACGCCCGTAATTATTTTCTGCGCACAGTATAAAGCAGAGAGTATAATAAAAGCAGTTAGCGGTATTTTTAAAACAAAAGAAGAAGAAAGCGAAAAACCAAAAGAGAAAGTTGTGGCACACGCCGGGGGTTAAACCGAAAAGTAAAATACAGGGGCGGCCAATGGCCGCCCCTCAGCGTGTCAAAAAAGGTATACCCCGAAAAATATTACACAAAATTATGACGTCATTTGTAGGGGGCGGCGTCCTCGACGCCCCGTTTTTTG
>CAYJHA010000187.1:0-2504 GCA_964369785.1 uncultured Bacteroides sp. | reverse complement strand
AAAACCGCTTGAAAAACTTTAAGAATACACAACATTTTGCCCGTGAAAGGAAAATTGAGAAAATTGAGTAAAAGGCCAAATATTTTGTTTATAATGACAGACCAGCAGCGCTTTGACGCACTATCGTGTGTTAACAGCGAGATAAAAACACCGCACCTTGATGAGCTTATTCGCCACAGCGTTCATTTTACAAAGGCACGCTGTGTAAACCCGTCTTGTGTGCCCTCACGTGCGGCAATTTTTACAGGCAAATATCCCTCGCAGTGCGAATGCCCTATGTTTATAACTAAGCTACCCAAAAGCGAAAAAACTTTTATGAGCATGCTTAGAGACGTAGGCTATTACACAGCAGTTATAGGCAAACAGCACTTTGCAGGCAGTGAAATTGAAAAAGGCTACGATTATGAAGATATAATTGACGGGCACGGCACTTTTGCGCCCGAAAAAAACCTTGGCAGTTACATAAACTTTTTACGTGAAAATGGCGTTGACCCAAAAACAGTGAGCGAAGACGGCTTTATTAGCGGTGCAACGTGGAAAGCAGACACAAAATACCACATAGACAGCTACATTGGCGAGCAAGGCAAAAAATGGGTGGCAGAGTGTGCACCAAATATAGAAAAACCGTGGTTTTTTACGCTTTCATTCTCAGGGCCGCACCACCCATATGACGGAGTTGGCACAGATTTTGAAGAGCTCTACGATGAAAAAGAGCTGTCGATGCCAACTACAAGCTATGATGATTTAAACGAAAAGCCGCCACATTTTAAGAAAATGGACGGCTATGCACATATATATTTAAAAGATTTTACAAAAGAGGATTACATTAAAACAAAAAAATCTTACTATGCTAACATGAGCCTAATAGATGAAAAAATAGGCGAGGTTATTGCACAGCTAAAAGCAGATAATTTGTACGACAACACGATGATTGTGTTCACATCTGACCACGGCGACTTCATGGGCGACTATGGAATGGTCGAAAAACTTCAATGCTTAACCGACAGCCTTATGCGCGTTCCGCTTTTTGTAAAGCCGCCCGTTAAAGATTATGTGGGATATAAAACAAGCGATAATGTGTTAAATATAGACATTGCCGCAACGTGCCTAGAGCTTGCAGAGGCGCAGATACCAAAAGAAATGCAAAGCTTTACATACACACCTTATTGGGACAAGCAAAAAACAAAAAAAGTTCGCAACGGCGTTTATATGGAGGCAGGAGAAATAAAGGGCTGTGTAATAGATGATATAAAAGTTGTGCATTACATTGGAAGAGATTACGGCGAAATTTACGACCTTAATAAAGACCCACTTGAAGTGAAAAACTTGTGGAGCGACAATAAATATGAGGCGCACAAGCTTAAAGCGTATGCGTTTATAATGGCCGAAATGTATAAGCAAACACCGGAGTGGGACACACCGTGGAACATAGGTACACCCGAAATATAATAGTATGTTTTTATAACTTATAAAAGAATGGAGATAAAAATGAAACAAAAAACAATTGAGAGCATTCTAGAAAACAAAGTTATAGCAATTGTGCGTGGTGTTGACAAAAAAGACATAGTCAACACTGCAAAAGCACTAGCAAAAGGCGGCATTAAACTTATTGAAGTAACGTTTAGCCAAAAAGACCCTGACCACCTTGTGAAAACACCTGAGTTAATCTCTATGATATGCAAAGAGCTTGGCGATGAAGTTTGCGTTGGTGCAGGCACTGTAATGAACACACAGCAGTGCAAAGCGGCGTTTGACGCAGGCGCAAAATACATGATTTCACCAAATGTGGACTTTGACGTTATTAAAAAAACTGTAGAGCTAGGGGCAGTGTCTATGCCGGGCGCACTAACGCCGTCAGAGGCTGCAAATGCATATAACGCCGGCGCTGATTTTGTGAAACTTTTCCCGGCAGGAGTTTTTGGCACAGGCTATATTAAAGCAGTTTGTGCGCCGCTAAACCACATACCTTTTATGGCAGTTGGCGGAATTAATGCGCAAAATGTAAACGAGTTTATAAATGCAGGCGTTAAAGGTGTGGGCGTAGGCGGCAACTTAGTTGATGTTAAGAAAATAGCCGCAGGCGATTTTGACGCAATAACTGCACTTGCAAGCGAATACAAAGTTTAAATTTTAAACTTGCATAATTTTATCGAAAAATACTGATGTGCTTTTAACTTTACCCATTAGCTCATCAAATTTCGGCGGAGTAAGGCTTTGTGCTCCGTCGCATTTTGCGTGTGCAGGGTCGTTGTGCACTTCTATCATAAGCCCATGCGCACCCACGGCTATTGCAGCCATGCTTAAAGGCTCTACCATCCACGAAAGGCCTGTTGCATGGCTTGGGTCAATAATTATTGGCAGGTGTGTTTTGCTTTTTAGCATTGGCACGCACGATAAATCAAGCGTGTTGCGTGTGCTTGTTTCAAATGTGCGTATGCCACGCTCGCACAATATAACGTTTTCGTTGCCGCCTGCCATAATGTACTCAGCGCTCATAAGCCACT
>CAYJHA010000186.1:0-2505 GCA_964369785.1 uncultured Bacteroides sp. | reverse complement strand
GCTCTTGGCGGCAAAATTAACAACACAGGCCTTGTTGAAATACCAATGGGTACAACATTGCGCACTATTGTTGAAGAAATTGGCGGCGGCATACCTGATGGCAAGAAATTTAAAGCCGCACAAACAGGCGGCCCGTCGGGCGGATGTATTCCTGCGTCTTTAATTGACACAGAAATTGACTACGACAATTTAATTGCAATTGGCAGCATGATGGGCTCGGGCGGTCTTATCGTTATGGACGAAGAGACATGTATGGTTGACATTGCGAAGTTCTTCCTTGACTTTACAGTTGAAGAGAGCTGTGGCAAATGTACACCTTGCCGTGTTGGCACAAAACGCTTGATGGAGCTTTTAGAGAAAATTACAAACGGCAAAGGCACTATGGAAGACCTTGAAAAAATTGAGACTTTGTCGGCGTTTATTAAATCTAACAGCCTTTGCGGCCTTGGCCAAACAGCACCAAACCCTGTACTCTCAACAATGCACTACTTCCGCGATGAGTACGAGGCACACATTAAAGAAAAACGTTGCCCTGCAGGCGTATGTAAAGCACTTCTCAACTACGTTATTGACGCAGATAAATGTAAAGGCTGTACGCTTTGCGCAAGAATTTGCCCTGTTGGCGCTATTTCGGGCGAGGCAAGGGCACCGCACGTTATTGACACAGAAAAATGTATAAAATGCGGCGCATGTATTGAAAAATGCAAATTTGACGCAATAAACAAGGTTTAAGGAGGATAGCCACACAATGGATACAGTAAATATTAAAATTAACGGCGTGGCATACGATGTTGCCGCAGGCAGTACTATTTTAGAGGCTGCACGTAGCGTGGGCATCGACATCCCCACACTGTGCTATTTAAAAGAAATTAACGAAATTGGCGCATGTAGAATGTGCGTTGTTGAAGTGGTAGGCGCACGTAGCCTTGTTACCGCTTGCGTACACCCTGTTAGCCCAAATATGGAAATTAAAACAAACACAAAAAATATTCAAGATTCAAGAAAAACTAACCTTGAGCTTGTTTTGTCAACACACAATCAAAACTGTCTGTCTTGCGTTCGTAGCACAGACTGTGAGCTGCAAAAGCTATGCCGCGACTATGGCGTAAACAGCGCAAGGTTTGCAGGCTCGGTTGAGCGCTATGCAATAGACGATTCTGCACCGCACATGGTGCGTGATAACTCTAAATGTATACTTTGCCGCAGGTGTGTTTCTGCATGTAAAATGAACCAAGAAGTTGGCGTTATAGGCGCACAAGAGCGTGGCTTTAGCACACATATCGGCTGTGCTTTTGAGGCGAATTTAGCTGAGAGCCCATGTATCTCTTGCGGCCAGTGCATTGTAGTGTGCCCAACAGGCGCACTTACAGAAAAAGACGACACAGGCGAAGTGTGGGAAGCACTTGCAGACCCAACAAAGCACGTTGTTGTTCACACAGCACCAAGCGTTCGCGCCGCACTGGGCGAGCCTTTCGGCTTGCCAATGGGCACAAATGTTGAGGGCAAAATGGCGGCAGCTCTTCGCCGCCTAGGTTTCGACGGCGTGTTCGACACAGACACAGCCGCTGACTTTACAATTATGGAAGAGGCAACAGAGTTTATAGGCCGCGTTACAAACGGCGGCGTTATGCCAATGATTACAAGTTGTAGCCCGGGCTGGATTAAATTCTGCGAAACATATTACCCGAACTTTATTCCTAACTTGTCGAGCTGTAAATCACCGCAGGGTATGTTTGGCGCACTTACAAAAACATATTATGCAGAGAAAATGAACCTTGACCCGAAAGATATAGTTTGCGTTTCTGTTATGCCGTGTACAGCTAAGAAATTTGAAATTGGCCGCGACGACATGAGCGCCGCAGGCAATGACATTCCGGACAACGACATCTCAATTACAACGCGTGAGTTAAGCCGCATGATAATGAAAGCAGGCATTAACTTTGCAGAGCTTCCCGATGAAGATTTTGACCCGGCTCTCGGAGAGAGCACAGGAGCCGCAACAATATTCGGCGCAACGGGCGGCGTTATGGAGGCAGCTCTTCGCACAGCTGCAGAAGTTGTTACAGGCAAACCGCTTGAAAAAGTTGAGTTCCCTGAAGTTCGCGGCACAGAGGGCATTAAAGAGGCAACATATAAACTTGGCGACTTAACACTTCGTGTTTGCGTTGCAAGTGGCCTTTCAAACTGCGCAAAAGTGCTTGACGGCGTTCAAAGCGGCGAGAGAAGCTATGACTTTATTGAGTTCATGGCGTGCCCGGGCGGCTGTGTAAACGGCGGCGGCCAGCCAATTAACACAGCAGACGTTTTAAACTTTGTTGACGTTAAAACAATAAGGGCAGGCGCACTTTACAGTGAAGACGAGGCGAAAGTTTTGCGCAAGAGCCACGAAAACCCACTTGTTAAGAAAATCTATGATGATTATCTTGAAGGCAAACCGGGCTCGCACAAAGCACACCACATTTTGCATACAAGCTATGTAAAACGCGATAAAAAATATTAATATTT
>CAYJHA010000185.1:0-2537 GCA_964369785.1 uncultured Bacteroides sp. | reverse complement strand
ATGGGTTTTTCAACAGCTCCAAAAAGCACCGCCCTTTGCTGTGAAAGCAAGGGGCGGTGCTTTTATTAAATGTTATTTTTTATATTAGGCCTCAACAGTTTCGTTATATATTACAACTTTTTTTGCAAGTAAACTAACAACAATTTGTGCAAGTGTAAGTAAAATCATTATTACAGTCCATTTATCAACAAAAACCATCTGCAATTGCATATTTTGCGTTAGCACAAATAAAATTATTGATACGAATGCTATAATTATGCTTGAGAAACGAACAAAGCCTTTGTGTTTAACTTGCTCATCATTATTGTATTCACTATTTTTTCGTTTTTCTGTATAATATCCTATCACCAGTACAAGTGAAATAATAGCGGTTAATATTGCTAAAATCAAGTTTAATAAAGCCCACGAGCTTTCAGCTCTCGAGAGAGGAAGCTCTACATCACCAATGTCTACCTGCGGTTGATTTTGCTCTTCCGTTGAGGGCTCTTCTGTATTTAACGCTGTAAATTCTTCATTCTCGCTTGTAGTAAAATCTAAAGCTTGCAACTGTTCGCTCTCTGTTTCAGTTTCCGTTTCGGGCTCATCGGTTGCAATGTCTGTTTCGGGCTCTTCAGTTGAAGTTCCGGGGCTTGTTGGCTCATCAGGGTCAACAGGTGTAACAGGCGCCACTGTTATGATAAGCAAGCCGTTGCTAACTGTAACATTATAGTTTTTGTTGCTTACTATGTCGGCTGTAATTACATACTCGCCAACCGCTTCACCGGCTGTGCGTTTTAATGTATATGCAATTTCATCGCTTCCTTGAAGGCCGCTGAAACTTGCAACAAAAGCGGGGTCATTAACGCCGGCTACTTTGCTGTGAGTTGCTATGTTAAGTATGGCGTCGCGTTTTTCAACAATTGCCGTCAAAGTTATTGTGGCGCTGTTGTAACCCGGCACACTTGCGCGTATTTGTATTTTATAACTGCCTGCGTCTTTTACTTGTGGTATAGCTGTGCTAAAAGCTGAATTATCTATGCTGTATTCAATTTTTGCATTTGCTATATTACTTGAAATGCTGTAAACAGCATTATGATATTGTGCGCTATATACAGTGTTTAATGGTTTTGCAGTAACACTTAAAGTGTTTAATGAAGTAATGCTAAAATTTGCGCTGTTTGCATTTAATATATAGTTGCGAAACGCAGAATTGTTTTGCAAACTTGCCAATGTGCTACTGCTGATATTCACAGTGTATTGGCCGGGTAATGCCGTTTTTAAATCGCTCACAATGTCATTGTCGCTGTCTAGCACGGTGAACAAAGATGCTGTTTTAGAAAGGGCGCTGTTTATGGCACTTTCATCACTTTGAGATTTAGGCCCGTTTGTTGCATTAACAGCAGGTATGCTATGTGAAATACCGGTTAAGCTTTCAAATGCATGTGAGCCTGAAATATCGGGATATATATTAAGCGGTACTTTATTAATTGTAACGTTCACGGTTGTTGTAATTTCTATATACCTTGGTGCACTTGCCTTTACTGTAACAGTGTAATTACCTGCATCAACAAGGCTTGGTTTAGTGGCTGAAAATGCGCCGCCGTTTACACTGTATGTGTAAGTTAGGCCGGATATACTAGGGCTTCCCCACGAAGTAGATTGTGCGGTAGGCCATGAAATTGAATTTGTGTGAGATTGCGCATTATAGTCTGATGTGTATGAGCTGTTATTTATTGTCCATTCCATTGTCGAATATGGCATATAAATAGCATATAAGTCCCAATCAACATCAATTTCACTAAGCAATACGCCCTCAGCATATTTTGCGGTGCCGAGATTAGGTGCAGAATTCCAGCCTGTAAAATAATAATTTTCAGGTACCACAAAACCGGTTTGCGATAAATATGCGGCATTAGCCAATGCATGGCTTTCATATACCACAGGGTCTAAATATTCAGAATTTGTCAGCCCGGAGCTACTGGGATAATTGCTGTGGTAAGTAATTCTATATTGCCCTGAAGCGTCCGCCGGGTTTACTAAAGAATATGCGCTAGCCTCTTGTGTTTGCACACCTGATATAAGCGAAAGCCGGCTTATAGATGTATTGCCTGCTGTTTCATCAGAAATATCTTCGCCTGTGGGCTCTTCGCTTGTGGGCTCTTCATTTTCACCTTGTGTAAGTTGAGTTTTTAAGTCGGCTTCAAGCACATTGTTTGTTTCTTGTGCAAAAATATTCACTTGAAAAACATTACTTATAATAATTAAAGAGAAAATAATAACTAATATTTTTGCTTTGAATTTTTGTGTTTTGTTTGTTACAGCCTTTGTGCTGTTTAAAGTGTTACTTCGGGTCTGGTTCATTTGTTTTGCGTCCTTTCAAATTTGTGCTTAAAACTGTAATATTGTTTATGAATATAATTATATAAGCTCTCAGTCACAAAAATGGTCACGCTTTTTCAATTGAGTGGGTTTGCTTATCGTTTTAGGTCTCAAGAGTGGTCTCAATATTAAAAAACAAGTAGCTTTTTAGTTTTTTATAAATAATTGCTGCGAAAAAT
>CAYJHA010000184.1:0-2583 GCA_964369785.1 uncultured Bacteroides sp. | reverse complement strand
AACAATGTTAGATCTAATTACTCTATTTGTAGAAGGGTCTGTTACTTCACAGAAATAATATTGCTTTGAATAGCTTTCAGACGAGAGCGATATTGTAGAGCTTGTTTTGCCTGTCATTTCCGTTGCGTTATCGTATGAGTTTAATAAAGAGGTGTACCATTGATATTGCAAGTTAGCAGAAGCTGTTGCACTGCTTTGTGCTGTGCAAGTAAGTATATTGTTTGCCACCGGGCTTATTGAAGTAAAGGCTGTGGGCTGTGTTGTTATTGTAAAGCTATATGAGCTTTCTGTACCGCCACTGCCTGTGCCGCCTGAGCCACCTGTGCCGTCTGAGCTGTTGTCGCCGCCTGTACCGCCAGTGCCGCTGTCAGTACCGTCAGTGCCGCTGTTGTCGCCATCAGTGTCGTCAGTGCCGCCTGTACCGTCAGTGCTGTCTGTGTCGCTGTCGTCGCCGTCTGTGCCGCTGTTGTCGCTGTCGTCGCCGTCTGTGCCGCCTGTGCCGCTGCTATCAGTTGCGGGTTCAATAATTTCAACAACAAAATCTAATCGTGTTGCGTGGCTAGAGCTACCACCACAACCAGCGCCGTATTTGCTGAGCAAAATAATATGATAATCTGTTGTGCCAAGCGTGTCTGTTGGTATTGGAACATCAATTGTTATGCCTGCATCCATGTCGGCAGCAGTGTGCGCAACATTAAACTTTGATATAATAGTATCTCCTGCTCTTAAATCAACATAAATACCCTCATCTGCCACCGAGTCGGGCATTTCGGAATCAAACTTAACAAAAAAGCTAACAGTTGCAGTTTGCCCTTGTTCAAAAACATACTTGGCTGCAGTATCATAATCAGCCGAAGCATGCGTAATAGTATGTTCGAATTTATTATCGTCGTCTTCAGAGCAAGAAATAAAGGTGAATGCTGTTAAAGCTATAACCAGTGCTAAAATAATAATTTTAAGTTTAGATATGCCGTTGTTTTTCATGTTACTACCTCACAATATAATTTATGCATGTATATATGCCATTATACAACATAATTTTCATTTTGGCAAATTTTTTATTGAATTAGCTTTCAGTAATTTCATTTGTTTTAATAATCTGTCGTATTCAGTAAAAATTTTAGTATATACATCTTCAACGGGCCGTGAAATTTCGTCTAGCATTTGTTGCAATTCTATTTCATTGTCTGCTATTAGTTTTACTATTTGCGCATCAATTTGGTTTTTTTGTGCCATATCTTCTAAAATGCTAACAGCTTTTTGCCAGTCGTATTTTCCTTTATAGCTTCTTTGGCTAATTAAGGCACTTGTAATATCGGCTATTGCAACAATGCGCATTTCAGTAGTAAGGTGCTTTGCGCTAAGCCCCTTAGGGTAGCCGCTGCCGTCAAGTTTTTCGTGGTGGTTAACAGCGTAATCTATTATATCTTGCTCGAACAGGCCCTTTAATATTTCTTCGGTATAAGAGGCGTGTGTGCGCATAATTGTCATTTTGTCGCTATCCAGCTTGCCCTTAAATTCTAGTATAGCTTCAGGAATGGCTATTTTGCCAACGTCATGTAGCAGTGCACTGTAATAAAGTTTCTCAATTGTTTGAGGCGGCAAATTTAACTTCTCGCCTAAAAACACGCTTATAGTAGTTGTGTTTACGGAATGGAGCATTGTTACAGGGCTTTTAAACTCCATAGAATAAATTATCATTTTCAGATACTTCACTAAATCATCTGTGCTCAATGCCAGGGAGTCTACCATATTATACGACCAAAGTTTGGAATCTTCTGCAAAACTGCCCTCGTCTAACTTATTGTTATCCAGTGCTTTTTTAAAAGCGTCCATGTATTTTTTTTCAATATGGTTAGATTTTGATATGCTATAATAAAGCTTTTCGAAAGAATGGGTTTTCAAATAGCCCACATCAATTTTATCGGCCAAATTAAGTAGCTGCGAATACGCAGCAACCGTAGGCTCAACATCGGCTAATAAAGCGGCAGGCGTGTGGTGGTATAAAACGGCCTCGCAATTATCTGTTATTGGAGTTAAATATTTAAGAAAAAGGTAGCCATATACAGAGTGCTCGTCTGCGTCGGCTGTTTCAAATTTCAACAGGTTGTTTATATCCTCGGTTTTGTACGCACCAATATCATGGAAAATACTCATGAGGTAAATAGACGAAGGGTTAAAATTTGAATTGTCATCAAGCTCTTGCATTATTTTGGTGGCAATATAAGCAACGCGCTCGCCATGGTTTATTAACCGCTCATCAAAAAAGCGCAAAGCTTTAGAGCATAAAAGTACTATTTTGTTACCGCATTTTAATGTAGACATATTATTGTTTCCTTGCAAAAATATATAATTGTAGCAATTGATGATTACTTTTATAACCCCAATTCAACTGTAAAACAGTATAGCATAACAACTGAATAAAGTCACTAGAAAAAACATAAATTTTTAAGGCAAAAGAAGCTTTTAGAAAGCGGAAATAACATTTTTTACGTTTTAGCAAAATTAAATTATATTGATGTTTTAAAAAAGTGATTTATGAGCTTATATGTACAATAAATATATTGCATATATAAGGTGTAT
>CAYJHA010000183.1:0-2599 GCA_964369785.1 uncultured Bacteroides sp. | reverse complement strand
CTGACACTCCGGGTATGAACCGAATGCTCTAGCCAACTGAGCTATACCGCCACAATCGCACCCTTAATGCACTTGCTCTTAGGCGCTAATAAATTATATTACAATTTAGCAAAATTGTCAATACCTAATTTGTAAAAAAACAAAATTTTTTGTTTAAAATTATTAGCCGACGCTTCACAGCTTCACATTAGTCTTGCTACACATAACAGCTATTTAAATAAATTCTTAAAAAACTACGCTAATATTCGTTGCAATTAAATAAACACCCATAACAGCCATTAAAATGTAAACTGCTCGTTTTACTTTTTCCGTCTCTACTTTTTTCGCCCATTTGCGCCCAAAATAAATGCCTATAAATACAGGCACAGCGCAAATTAAAAAGAAAAACACGGCTTCAAACGTTAAAATTCCTGTAGCGCCAAAAGTTAACATTTGAAGTGCATTTAATAACTGAAAACTAGACATAACCGTTGCGTAATATGCGTCTTTGTCTTCTGCCAGTTCTTTCTTATTTATGTAGTACAATACAAGCGGCGGCCCTGCAAGGCTTGCAACAGCGGAAAAAAAGCCGCCTGCAACACCTGCTACGGCACCTAAAAACCATTTAGGCTCATAGGTTTGCTTTGGCTTGTAAAATAAATTAAAAACACCCAAAACAGCCATTATAACGCCAAGCAGTAAAGTTAGCTGGCTTTCAGTTGCAATTAGCAAAACTTGTGTGCCAAGCATAATGCCAAAAATGCTAAATAGCACCGGCACCGCCATTATGCGCCATTTCACCTTTTTTAATATAAATAGAACCGGAACAAAAAACACAAACGCCATGAATTTTATGCTTATTGAAAGAGGCACAAACGGCAAAAAAAGCGTTGCAATTGACATAACAACAACGCCGTGCCCCATTCCCGACGCGCTTTGTACAAAGCCGCCCACAATTGAAGCTAAAATTAATACAATATATTCCATTTAAATTCCTTTAACTTGTGTGTAAAAACACAGCGCTTTACTACACATTATTTTTGTAATTAGAGCTTATAATTATAATAATTTTTTCACACTTTCGCGAATTATAAGCTCCGGCACAAAAAGTGTTTCGTCCGGTATACTTTGCCCGTTGTTATAGTCTTCTATCAGGCGAATTGAAGCTTTCGCTATATCGTCACGTTTTAGCCTAATAGAACTTAGTGTGGGAATTGATATTCGCGAATAGCTCGTGTCATCAATGCCTATTATAGACACATCATCAGGCACTTTATAACCGTTCACAAGAAGTGTATTCATTGCAATAGTAGCCACAAAATCGTTGCGGCAATAAAATGCGTCGGGGTTAAAGTCTTTCATAATCGCCAACATTTTTTCTTGAAACTGTACAGTGTTATGGCACCCGCTTATTATAAGCTTATTGTTCGCAAGGCCTGCTGTGTCCATTGTGTGCAAGTACCCTGCGTACCTAAAATCTTGCGCGTCACTAAAGTTTCCGTTTTTCGAAATCCTGTCTATATAGGCAATGCGTTTGCACCCGGTGTTTATTAGGTATTCAACACCGTTTACAGTGGCTTGATACAACCCTGTATTTATTGAAACAGCACCTTGTACGTGCGAGTATTTACGGTTTCTCATTAAAATAACAAGCACGCCCGAGTCGATAAGTTTTTGTATATTTTGCTCTGAAAAATTAATAGAACTTATTATTACAGCGTCTACTCTCCATGCTATTATTCTGTTAACATAATCTTCTGAGTTTGCAATTACAGACACACTTAAAAGGTAGCCCATATTTGCAGAATGCTTTTCCATGTCGCTAACAAGCTCGCCGTAATATTCTGTTCCAATATGGTCGATAAGTAGCATGATATGCTTGCAGTTTTTGCCTTTCAACGCCCTTGCAAACCTGTTAGGCCTGTAATTCAGCTGTTTCATAGCTGCGTAAACTGCGTCTTTCTTTTCTTGCTTTACATACCTATTTTGGTTAATTACATATGAAACAACAGTTTCGCTTACACCTGCAAGTTCTGCTACATCTTTTCGCATAGCAACTTTTTTCTCCATTGTTAAGTCTCTTTCCTCTCTATTAGTGTCAATATTATTATACAATTTTTTCGCATTTGGTTCAACTTGTTGTTTCACCTTTGGTAAATTAGTGTATTATGATAAATTTAACACGCTTCATTTGTGACATTTCATGCCTAGTTTTACGACATATTGAAATTGACTGTTTTTATTAAATGCAAGTATTATAACATGTAATATTTACAGTAATTATAAATACAGCTTAAATGCTTGCTATTATTTGTATGCTTTTCATAATTCCCCATTTTTTGCACTAAAATTACACATGCTAATATGTGTAACACCTTACTTTTTAGGGTATTTAAAACAAATTTTAATTTTTTTAAAATTTCGCTTGCTTTTTTTATTTTTTTCTGTTATAATAATTTAGCACTTAAAAAATGCATTTAACATTATTAGCTGGTGTAGCTCAGTTGGTAGAGCAGCTGATTTGTAATCAGCAGGTCGGGGGTTCAAGTCCGTCCACCAGCTCCAGTCGAGAAGCTCGACACCAAAACCGCCCTTTAGCATTTGCTAGAGGGTGTTTTTT
>CAYJHA010000182.1:0-2622 GCA_964369785.1 uncultured Bacteroides sp. | reverse complement strand
TTAACCAACAAAACTAACTGTGGATTAATTATAAAATGTACTATTTTCAATATAGTTGTTTGTTTTGTTAGTATTAAATTAGGGGAAATAATGTCGGATAAAACAGAAAACAAAGCGAAGTCTATTAAAATAAAAAATGTAGTTTCTTTTAATACTTTAAAATTAATGCATCTTCACAATTTTAATGGCGATATGGTTTCTTTTTGGCAGGCAATATACCTTGATAGTGGCTCACTTAAAGTGTATAAAGACAATGAAACATATATATTGAAAGAGGGCTGTATATACTTTATTGAGCCGGGACATGAATACTACGCGAATTCTATGAGTAAAAATTGTGAAATAACAATATTTGCTTACGAACCGTTGTGCAATTTATATGATGTTTTTACAAATAAAATTTTCAGGCTATCTTTAGATACAAAAGATATTTTAAGCGCTCTTGAAAGAGAATATAAAAAAACATATAATTTTATATGGGAGGGCGCATATAATAAAGTTGTACTAAACCCTAATGCACCATTTGCAGCAGAGCAGTTGTTGTGCAACTTGCTTGAACAATTTTTAATTCAAATAATAAGGGATTTTTTAGTTGGTAATATGCCACTAATTTCACAAGGAAGCGTTAAACAATCTAAGGAAAAAACGTTGGTTAAAGAAATTACGGATTATTTAAATGTTAATGTTTATAAAAAAATTTCAATAGCTGATATAAGCAATGATTTATTTTTAAGTAAAACATATATGCAATCACTTTTTAAAAAGCAAATGGGAATTAGTGTTATGGACTATTACAACAGGCTAAAAATAGACGCCGCAAAAATTATGATAGAAGAAAATAAACTAAATTTTACTGAAATATCGGAACTGCTTGGATTTTCTTCTATTTATCACTTTTCAAGGCGGTTTAAAGAAACGTCGGGGTTAACGCCAAGTGAATACTCAAAAAGCATTAGAAGGTAAATACCTGGTTTCGACGTTTTTTGTGAAGGTGACTTTGGGAGTAAATCTATTACCTAAATGGCTTGTAGAAATGGAAACAGTTTTTGCAATGATAAAAATAGGGTGCAGTTCATACAAAGAGGGAATATTATGAAAAAAATTGCAAAAAAAACACTGACACTTTTATTTGGTGTATTTGTATACTCAATAGGGGTAAATGTTTTTATTGTTTCTAATGGTGTTTACAGTGGCGGCTTTGTTGGAATAGGCCAAGTTGTTCGAACGGTATTAATAAATTTCTTGGATTTAGAAATAGAGCACATAGATATTGCGGGAATTATTTTTTATATAATTAATATACCGCTTTTTGCACTGGCGTTTTTTAGAATAAGCAAAATATTTTTCTTTAAAACTTTATTTATAGTATCATTGCAAACAGTGTTTCTTGTGTTTATTCCCACAGATAAAATTATAATCAAAGACGACATTTTAACATCTGTAATTATTGGAGGGATACTCGCAGGGTATGGCGTGGGCTTACTGCTTAGAGAAGGCGCTTCCGGCGGCGGGCAAGATATATTAGGTGTGTATTTTATGCAAAGAAACAACTCTTTAAGTGTTGGCAAAATAGCACTTATAATTAATATAGTTGTGTTCTCTATGTGCTTAATTATGTACGACATCACAACTGTTTTGTATTCTTTAATTTTTGTTGCATTATCGTCGTTTATAACCGATAAGGTGCACCACCAAAATATAAGTATGAAAGCGTTTATTGTTACAGAGCATTGTGATAGAGTAAAACAATTAATAGAGCAAAATAAACGCACAACAACAGTTTTTGATGCAGTAGGCGGCATTAGCCAAAAAAAATATAAAGTTATTTACACTGTTTTATCAAAATTTGAGGCAATGCAGCTAAAATCTGTAATTGAGGATGAAAACTTAGCGGTATTTGCCGAATTTTCTGAAACAGATTTAATTTTAGGTAATTTTCAAAAGCATTTATAAAGTTGAAAACTGAAAAGTTTACCGAAAAAGAGGTTTGATTAGAACAGGATAAAGCTATCAGAGAAGACGAGGCATTAGAAGTGCAATCGAAATGTCTAAACTTTAGCGTACGAGAAAACTCATGTGAAATATATTAAAGCAGAAATGGTAGTAAGCGGCAAAGCTTTTGACAATTTAACAAAAGACAAAATTACCGACCTTGATGCTGAAGCAAAAAGCAGAATCGGAGCAGATACCAGTGGCAATTGTGCGAGCAATGCAATTGTTAAAGAGAATGTGAGTTAAAGGTGGATAAAATACAGGCTAATAATTTAATTTTTTTTAGAAGATAATTTATCTACAAGGGAATTTCGATTGGTTTTACAAAAAGGGGACCCTATCAGTACAAAAAATTGACAAATGGTGTACTATACTGTATAATATATTCTGTTCTCTAAATACAAGTATTATTTTCTGTTATTTGGATGATAGATAATTCGAGGGTGTAGCTATATTGCACTTTGGGAGGGCGAGTTAGCGGTAAAACGACCCTAAGGCGAAATTGCTTAAAAATTAAAGTGCAAAACAAAAAACTACGATAAACCGCAAGAAAATAAAATACGGGGGTGTAGCGCACCTGGGAGGGCGAGTTAGCGGTAAAACGACCCCAAAGCGAAATTGTTTTAAAAT
>CAYJHA010000181.1:0-2700 GCA_964369785.1 uncultured Bacteroides sp. | reverse complement strand
ATTATGGTTTTTGCCCTTGCAGGTGCACTTTACGGCTTTACAGGCTTTATAGAGGGTGCACGTATAGGCTCTAACACAGTTAATACAGGCCTTAGCTATGAGCTTGATGCAATTGCAGCCTGTGTTATCGGCGGTGTATCTTTCGTTGGTGGTGTTGGTAAAATACGCGGCGTTATCATCGGTGTTTTAATGCTTCGCTTAATTTTCGTTGGCCTCACAATGATAAACGTTCCGCAAGATTTGCAGTATTTGATTAAAGGCGGAATTATTCTTTTTGCTTGTGCACTTGACATGAGAAAATACCTTGTTAAAAAATAAAATATGCTTTATACGGCCTAGGCATAAATAAAAGCACACAAAAGCGCACTTATTAATTGTAGGTGCGCTTTTGTGTGCAAAAAAACACTATGTATAAAATTGTGTTGAAAAAATACTGGAATTTGGTTATAATTTTATTGTACTATGCCAATTTGTATTATTAATTTTTAGGGAGACTTTATGGACAATTATAAAGTTTTATTGGTTGATGATGACGAGCAAATAAGAAGCGGCGTTGCTAGTTTTATTAAAAAGAGCAATTTGGGGCTAACGCTTGTTGCCGAAGCTGAAAACGGAGCCGACGGGCTGGACATAGCAGAAATGCTTCGCCCGGACATTGTGCTTACAGATATAAAAATGCCATACATGGACGGCCTTGAATTTTGCAAAAAATTGCGCAATATTTTGCCTGCGGCAAAGCTTGTAATTTTTTCAGGTTTCGATAAATTTGAGTACGCGCAAAAAGCTATTGAAATGAGCGTTTTTAGGTATATTCTAAAGCCCATTAACAGCGAAGAACTGAAAGAAGTTTTACTTGAGGTGAGAGGGGAAATTGAGCAAGAGCGTGCTGCACAGAGGGACAAAGCCGTTTTGCGCAGAATATACGAGCAAAGCTTGCCCGTTTTGCGTGAAACATTGTTTGTGCGCCTTTTAGACGGGCGCATAAGTGCGGCAGAGGCGCAAAATTACGCCAATTCTTACGGTATTTCACTAGAAGAAAAGTATTGGTCAGTTTGCTTAATTAAAAGCAAGTGTAAAGAAAGCGAACAGCTGACATTGACGTCAATAAGAAGCTTTTTAGAAAAACACGTTGAGTTTTTTGGGCATACTTTTCACATTGCGCAGTATACCGACAGCCTTGCGCTGCTTATGGGCGTAAATAACAGCGACGATATAAGTTCTTTAATTAACGAGCTTACAAGAATGTGCAATTTGTCTAAATCTTACCTTGAAGACCCTATTATTTGCGGTGTAGGGCGTGCGTATAAAAACATTGAATATGTCGCAGTTTCGGCAGAAGAAGCTCAAAGTGCTTTGTGTTACAGAATGCTGTCTGACCAGAACATAGTTTACATTGCAGACGTAGAGCCAAAAGCAAACAAGTTAATTGCATTTGATGAGGCCGCAGAAAAAGAGCTTACCGCACAAATAAAAACCGGTTGCACCGAGAACATTAAAGCTACCGTAGATGAATTGTCGCAAAAACTTAATGGGGCATCACAAGATATTATGCAAAGCCGCTTGTTTTTTATTGAGATGATTACGTGCCTTTTGCGCTTTATCAGAAAATACGAAATAGCACTTGCGCAAGTTTTTGGCGAAGATTTTAACGGCTTCGTGGAATTAACTGATTTTTCCTCTGTTGATACGGCCATGGAATGGTTTTACGACTGCTGTTTAAAATTGCAAAAATTAATTATTACACAAAGCAAAGATAACAAGCAATTTAAAATTAACGAGGCAAAAGAATTTATAGCTAAAAATTACAGCGACACAACACTTGATGTAGACACTTTGTGTGATTATCTCCATTTGTCACCGGCATATTTTTCAACTTTGTTTAAAAAACACACAGATATGAGCTTTACCGCTTATGTAACAGATGTGCGTATGGAAGCGGCAGTACAGCTTTTACAAAACACAGACGAAAAAACATATGCAATTGCCGAAAAAGTAGGTTATATCGACCCTAATTATTTCAGCTATGTGTTTAAAAAGAAGTTTGGTGTTTCACCTAGTAAATACCGTGCAGTAACATAATATTTCGAGGGGAGACGCCAACTAATTGATAAAAAAATTATTTTTTAATATTACTGACAGATATAAACAATTAAACATACAAACGTTATTGGTTTTTAGCTTTACGTTTATTGCCGTGCTTACAATTGTTTTAATGGGGTTTGCACTATTTTGGCGCTTTGCCGTAGACAGAGCACAGCAGCAAGAGGAAAACAGCGAAGACTTATTGAACCAAATGAGCATTAATGTAGAAAATTACCTTCAGAATATGATAAATATCTCTGACTCTGTCGCAAATGAAATTGTGAGTGAAAATGACATTTTAGGCGGAGATTTCTTAACAGGAATGGACTTAATTTATAAAGCCAACATTGAAAACTTAGCCTCTATTTCAATATTTGATAAAAACGGTGTGCTTGTTGAGGGCGTGCCTTATTCGCATACAAAAACCACAATTGATGCAAAAAACGCATTGTGGTTTACATCTGCCATTAATGGCGAAAATGAGCCACACTTTTTTACACCATATGTGCAAAACATATGGCAAGCAGGCAGTGATAATTACAACTGGGTTGTGTCGTTAAGCACGGCTGTTAAATTAAACCGTGTTGGGCAAACCGAAACAGGTGTGCTACTTGTAGA
>CAYJHA010000180.1:0-2734 GCA_964369785.1 uncultured Bacteroides sp. | reverse complement strand
GCTGTAATTAATATAAATTAATATTAAACGGGAGGAAAAAACAGTGAAATACAAAAGTCAATCAAACACATTAATGTCTGCCGCAATGGGCGTTGCACTTGGTGCCGCGGCAGGTGCCGTGGGAACTTACATGGTGCAAACACACCCAAAACAAGTTAAAAAAGCCGTTAAAAAAGTTTCAAAAACTGCAGGGCGTGCAGTTGGAAGTATAGACAACATGATAAACGGCAAATAGTATATACAGTATGCCCAAAAATTTCACTGCAACATTTTGGCAAACAGTATATTAAAAAACATTATATTATTATTACACCCCCAACGCCCCCCCGGCGCGCAAATTAACCCGGTAAACAGTAGGGCGGATTATTTGTTGAGTCAATAAGCGTGTACGCATAATCGCCCTTAGACTTATTAACCATGTTCTCAATATTAACGCCTGCTTTGCTTGCAATTTCTGTAATGCCGGCAATTATGCCCGGCAAGTTTTTGTGAACTACACAAATACGGCAAGTTCCGCTTTTCGGCATATTTACATCGGGCAAATTAACGCTGTTTTCAATATTGCCGTTAATCAAATAATCGCTTATTTGGTCTACTGCCATAACGGCGCAGTTTTCCTCGCTCTCAGGTGTAGAAGCACCCAAATGCGGTATACATATACAGCCCTCTTTGCCTATAACGTTTTTGTCGGGGAAGTCTACAACATAGCTTGCAACGCGGCCTGATTTTAATGCGCCTATCATGTCACTTGTATTTACAAGTTCTGCCCTTGCAAAGTTTAAAATACGCACGCCGTGTTTCATTTGGCTTATTACACTGCCGTTTATAAACTCTTTAGTATCTTTAGTAACAGGTATGTGAAGCGATATATAATCGCTGTTCGCAATTAAATCTTGCAAATTTGCACATGGCTTAACACTGCGAGACATATTCCACGCCGCCTGCACTGAAATAAATGGGTCGTAGCCCAAAACTTCCATGCCAAAATGTGTTGCGGCATTTGCCACTTTAACGCCTATTGCGCCAAGGCCTATAACGCCGATTGTTTTGCCGTAAAGCTCCGGCCCTGTGAACTGGCCTTTGCCTTTTTCAACAAGTTTTGGTATATTGTCGCCCTCGTCCTCAAGCGTTTTTGCCCAGTCGCACGCTTTTAAAACGTTGCGGCTTGAAATAACAAGTGCACCCAGAACAAGCTCTTTAACAGCGTTTGCGTTTGCACCCGGCGTGTTAAAAACAACAATGCCTTTTTCACTACATTTATCAATAGGTATGTTGTTAACGCCCGCACCTGCACGTGCAACTGCCAGAAGTGAATCTTCAAGCACTGTGTCGTGCATTGACGCACTGCGCACTAAAACCCCGTGTGGGTTTTGCGCCTCATCATCTAAATTAAAAAGGCTGGGTGAAAAGCGCTCTGTTCCTTTATGTGAAATGCTGTTTAAAGATTTTATATTGTACATTTACTTGTTCTCCTTTTCAAATTTAGCCATAAATTCTACTAAATCTTTAACGCCTTGAATTGGCATTGCGTTGTAAATTGACGCACGCATACCGCCAACACTTCTGTGCCCTTTCAAGTTTATAAAGCCTGCTTTTTCACTCTCTGAGCAGAACTTTTTGTCTAGCTCTTCGCTGGGGCTTGTAAATGTAACGTTCATTATACTGCGGTCTGCCTTGTTCACGGGGTTATTGTAGAAACTGCTTTCGTCTATAAAGTTATATAAAACAGAGGCTTTCTCGTTGTTGTATTTTTCCATTTGCTCAAGGCCGCCCATTTCGTTTTCAATCCATTGCAAAACAAGGCCTGTCATATAAATGGTGTAGCACGGCGGTGTGTTATACATGCTGTCGGCGTCTATAATTGTCTTGTAGTCAAGCATATCGGGGCGTGTAATGTCAGCTCTTGCGTTTTCGTACAAATCGTCGCGAATAATGGCGACAGCCATGCCTGCAGGTGCAACATTTTTTTGCACGCCGAAGTAAATAAGGCCGTAGTTGCTAACATTAGTTGGCCTGCTTAAAATGCAGCTGCTCATGTCAGACACAATGGGCACACTGCCTGTGTTTGGCAAAGATGTAAAACGCGTGCCGTAAATTGTGTTATTCTCGCATATATGCACATAACTTGCATTTTCTGTAAATTTAACACTGCTTAAATCGGGAATATAAGTAAAGTTTTTGTCTTTGCTTGAAGCAACTATGTTTGCAGCGCCAAATTTTGCACCCTCTTTTTGTGCCTTGCCGCTAAACTGGCCTGTCACAATATAGTCGGCTGTGCCAGTTGTCATTATATTCATTGGCACCATGGCAAACTGTGTGCTTGCGCCGCCCTGAATGAAACCTATTTTGTAATTGTCGGGTATGTTTAAAACGCGCTTTAAGCTCGCGTGTGTGTCGCAAATTATGTTGTCGTATACTTTACTGCGATGGCTCATCTCCATAACAGATTGGCCGCTATTAGCGTAGTCAAGCATTTCACTTTGAGCTTTTTGTAATACGGGCAGCGGCAACATTGACGGCCCTGCGCTGAAATTATAAATTCTTGCCATAATACTCTCCTTTTACCTTTTACATTTTATACATTAAACATAATATAACGTGCATAAATTATCGGTATTTTAATTATATTATGTTTTTATAACTTGTCAATATAGATATTAGAACTTGTAGGGGCGGTCATCGGAGGTGTTGACAAACAAAGGCTTTGCAAAAACTAGAGCAAAATTTTTGTCAG
>CAYJHA010000179.1:0-2794 GCA_964369785.1 uncultured Bacteroides sp. | reverse complement strand
AACGCCACATGGGTTGGCGCCCAACAGTTAGGGGTAGCGTTATGAACCCGTGCGACCACCCACACGGTGGTGGTGAGGGCAAAAGCCCTGTTGGACGTGCGGGCCCTGTTACACCGTGGGGCAAACCTGCTCTCGGTTACAAAACTCGTAAAAAACATGCACGTAGCGATAAATTTATCGTAAAACGTGCTACTAAGTAAGGAGGATTGCTGTTATGGGTAGAAGTATTAAAAAAGGACCATTTGTACAGCCGGTCCTGCTTAAACGTGTAAAAGAGATGAACGAAAAAGGCGAAAAACGTGTTTTAAAAACATGGAGCCGCGCCTCTACAATTTTCCCTGATTTCGTTGGCCACACGTTTGCCGTACACGACGGACGTAAACACGTGCCCGTGTATGTTACAGAAGACATGGTTGGCCACAAACTTGGCGAATTTGCCCCAACACGTACCTTTAAAGGCCACGTTGGCGGCAAAACAACAGGACGATAAGGAAAAGGAGAGGAAGAAAAATGGAAGCTAAGGCTTATCTGAGATACGCCCGCATTTCACCGCGCAAAGTTTCCGTAGTTCTTGACTTAATAAGAAAACAAGAACTCGACAAAGCGCTGGCAATTTTGCAGTACACACCTAAGGCTGCCTCTGAGCTCCTTTACAAATTGGTGAAAAGTGCTGCCGCAAATGCGGAGAACAACCACAACATGGACAAAAACAACCTTTATGTAGCAGAGTGCTTTGTTACACCGGGCCCAACGCTAAAACGCGTTATGCCAAGGGCACAAGGCCGTGCATTCAGAATTTTGAAACGCACAAGCCACATAACAATTGTTTTAAAAGAGAAAGAGTAAGGAGGTAAAACAGTATGGGTCAAAAAGTAAATCCCCACGGCATAAGAGTGGGCATTATCAAAGATTGGGACAGCCGCTGGTTTACATCCAAACGTGAGTTTGGCGATGCACTTGTTGAAGATTACAAAATCCGCAAAGTGCTCAAAAAACAACTTTACAGCGCAGGCGTTCCCAAAATCGAGATTGAGCGCTCGGTAGACAATGCAACAAGCAAACCGAGGGTTAGAGTTAGCATTCACTGTGCAAAGCCCGGTATGGTAATAGGCAAAGGCGGCAGTGAAATAGGCAAACTTCAAGCTCAACTTGAAAAGCTTACGGGCAAAACCGTAAACGTTAATATAGTAGAAGTTCCCAACATGTCAACAAACGCACAGCTTGTTGCAGAGGATATTGCAAGCCAACTAGAGCGTAGAGTAGCTTTCCGCCGTGCCACAAAAATGGCAATGCGCAACGCAATGCAACCGCGCCGTGGCTCAAATGCAGTTGCCGCTAAGGGTATTAAAATCCAAATTGGTGGCCGTTTGAATGGCGCCGACATTGCAAGAAGCGAGACATACCACGAGGGAACAATACCACTCCAAACATTGCGCGCAGACATTGACTACGGCTTTGCTGAGGCAGACACAACATACGGCAAAATCGGCGTAAAAGTTTGGGTATACAAAGGTGAGGTTCTGAAAAGCTCAAAACCGGCACCGCGCAAAGAAGGAGGCAACAAGTAATGTTACTGCCTAAAAGAGTTAAATATCGCCGCGTGCACCGTGGCCGCATGAAAGGCAAAGCAATGCGCGGCAACAAAGTTACACAAGGCCAATTCGGCATTGTTGCGCTTGAGCCTTCATGGATAACTTCAAACCAAATTGAAGCTGCCCGTATTGCTATGACACGTTATATCAGGCGTGGCGGTAAAGTTTGGATTAAAATCTTCCCAGACAAACCTGTAACAGAGAAACCTGCAGGCACAAGGATGGGTTCAGGTAAAGGTTCACCCGAGTACTGGGTAGCGGTTGTAAAGCCGGGCAGAGTATTGTTCGAGCTAGCAGACGTAGACGAGGAAATTGCACGCGAGGCACTTCGCCTTGCAATGCACAAACTCCCCGTAAAGTGCAAATTTGTTAAGCGTGAGGAGGCACAGCAGGCATGAAACCGGTAGAAGTACGTGAAATGACATCTGCTGAGCTTACAAAAAAGCTGGCAGAGCTTAAAGAAGAGTTATTCAACTTGCGTTTTCAACATGCAATACACCAGCTTGAAAACCCCGGCAGAATAACAGACGTGAAACACGATATAGCAAGAATTAAAACGCAACAGCGCCAAAACGCGCTGAGCGGAAAAAATTAAGAGGAGGTAGCATACTATGGAACGCAATTTAAGAAAAACCCGTGTGGGTGTTGTTGTATCCGACAAGATGGATAAAACCATTGTTGTTGCTGTTAAAGACAGTGTGCAGCACCCTCTTTACAAAAAAATCATCAAACGCACAGTTAAGTTTAAAGCTCACGACGAGAAAAACGAGTGTGGAATTGGTGACCGCGTAGAAATTATGGAAACACGCCCCATTAGCCGCGACAAACGCTGGAGAATGGTTCGCGTATTAGAAAAAGCAAAATAAACACAGCTTTGAAAGGAGATTCTGTCTTATGGTACAGATGCAAAGCTATCTCAAAGTGGCCGACAACACAGGCGCAAAAGAAATTATGTGCATTCGTGTTCTTGGTGGCTCAAGAAAGAGATACGCCGGCATTGGCGATGTTATAGTTGCTTCGGTAAAAAAAGCAGCGCCAAACGGAACAGTTAAAAAAGGCGATGTCATCAAGGCTGTTGTTGTACGCAGCAAGCATGGTATACGCCGTGAAGATGGTTCTTACATCAGGTTTGATGAGAACGCAGCAGTATTAATTCGTGATGATAAAAACCCGAGGGGTACACGTATTTTTGGCCCGGTTGC
>CAYJHA010000178.1:0-2798 GCA_964369785.1 uncultured Bacteroides sp. | reverse complement strand
GGCTTTTTCTGTGCCGCAATTTTTTCAAGGTACGGCAAATTTGTAATCTCGCCCGAGGGTATTTTCCACACTGCCATTTTTAAGCTTGCCAAAAAGTCAATGCTCTCCATGTCAAACGGGGACGAGAGATAAGCAATGCCTATTTCGTTGCAGTACGCCTGCAATTCTTTGTGCGAATTAAAGTCGAAGTGGATTTTACGCACCATTTCAAGCTGTGTTTCGCCTTTGTCTGTCGTCTCTTTTTGGTACGCCGCTTTTTCGGCAAATTTGCTAACAACAAGCTCCGGCACAGCTGTTTGGAATTTTACAATATCGGCGCCTGCCTGTTTTGCACACAGCGCCATTTCTTTAGCCGTTTCAAGGCTTCCGTTGTGGTTAACGCCTGCTTCCGCAATTATACATACTGCCATTTTACGCTAAACCCCTTTCTCTTCAAGGCGGCGGCGCATGTTGTCCAGCTCTTCCACCTGCCCCATGTCCATCCAGCTGTTTTCGCTTATTGGGTAAACGCCAACACGCTTGCCCGCTTTCCTGTAATTGTCTATTATGTCGGGGAAACCTATTGCGGTGTCGCTTTTAAGTTCATCAATAACACACGGCTCTACAACATAAACGCCCGTGTTTGTAAGGAAATTCATGTCGGGTTTTTCGCTAACTTTACTTATACAGCCGCTTTCGTCAAGCTCTATAACGCCATAAGGTATTGTAAAGTTTTTAACGGCGCAAACCATTGTTATAACGTTGCCGTTTTTCTTGTGCTCGGCGTAAATGTCGGCAAAATCAGCGTCAATTAAAATATCGCAGTTTGTTAGAAAAAACGTCTCGTTAATTTTGCCTTTTAAAAGGCTAAGCCCACCGCCTGTGCCAAGGGGCGTGTCTTCGTCTATATAAGTTACGTCATATTTCACTTCGCTATCGTTAAAATAGCTTTTTATCATGTTCTTTTTATAGTTTACTACAAGGAAAAATTCGCTGCTTCCCATGTGTATAAACCTGTTCATTATATGCTCTGTAATTGGCAGCTCGCCAATTGGGATAAGCGGTTTTGGCAAAATTTTTGTGTATGGGTAAAGGCGCGTGCCAAGCCCACCTGCCATTATTACAACGGGCAAACTTGCTGTTTTTTGCATGTTAATATCAAGGCTGTTTGCAAAAACAATGTCGGCTATTTTGCCTTGTTTATCTAAAAGCGGCACAGCGGAAATTGTGTGCTCTAGCAAAAAATCTTTCGCGTCACCGCGGTTTTCAACCGATAAAAACTTCGGCTTATAGTTCGCTGTTTTGCTAACCTTGCCTTTTAAATCGCCGCCGTTTAAAATATAGCGGCGTATGTCGCCGTCTGTTATAACTGCTTTCAGCGCCATGTCGGGCGCTATAAACAGCACTGTAAGCCCTGTTTTTTCAAGCTGCTGCATGGCAGCTAATACAGTGCATTTTTCGTCAATTATAATATCGTTTATGTTCAAAAATTCACACGCCCTTTTAATGTAATAAAGCCGCTTTGTTCCCTGTGTAACTATGCTAAGCTTGCACTAAACTTACAAAGCTAATAGCTCGTTGGCAACTCGCTGTGCGTCGCTTTGTGTAAGGTTTGTAGAGCACGGTATATTCACAATTCGCTCAACAAAATCTTGCGCTTTTTCTAGGCCGAAAGTCTCGTTTATGGCATAGTCTGCTTGGCTACATATAAGCCCCCAAACAGGGCGCGTTTGTATGCCTTTTTTGCCCATTTGTGCAATAACTTCGTCGCGCGTTACGTGTGCCTCATTTGTTAAGTAAAGGCTGTAAAACCATTTATTACTTCGAATATTGTCGCAAAACGGCAAAATTTCAAAGCCGTTTTTGCCGTTCAACTTTTCAAAATAAAAGCTGTACATTTTATTTTTATGCTTTATAAATTTTTCTATATTTTCCATTTGCGCAATTCCCAGCGCCGCCTGCAAATTTGTAAGCCTGTAATTATAGCCCACTTCATCGTGCAAATAATAAAGCTCGTCGCTTTTCGCCTGTGTAGATAGGTGGCGCGCCCTGTTTGCAAAGCCCGTGTTATTTGTAACAAGCATACCGCCACTGCCCGTTGTTATAAGCTTGTTTCCGTTAAAGCTGTATACGCCTACATCTCCTATTGTGCCGGCCATTTTGCCCTCAAATTCGCCTGCTTTGTAGTACGTGCCAAGCGCCTCCGTGGCGTCTTCAATTATCAACAAATTATATTCTTTTGCAAGCTTTGTAAACGCAGGCATGTCTGCCATGTTGCCAAAAACATGCACCACTAAAATAGCTTTAATGTGCTTGCCTGTTTTGCTGTTAATGCACTTGCCTGCCTGCATTTTTGTGTTTTGCTCTAAAAACTTGCGCGTTAAAACAGGGCACATGCAAAGCGATGAATCACACCCTATAAATACAGGCTGTGCTTTTTCATACCTTATTGGGTTAACTGCCGCTATAAATGTTAGCGCCGGGGCTAAAACCTCGTGCTGTGCATTTATGCCGCACACAAGCATTGCAAGGTGTAGGCCCGACGTGCCGCTGTTGCACGCTACTGCCGTGGGCATGTTCGTGTAGGTTGCAATCGCCTTTTCAAAGTCTGCCACTTTGCTGCCGCCTGTTGAAACCCACTCGCTTACAACTGCGTCGTTTACATATTCTTTTTCGTTGCCGCAAAAATTCGGCACTGATAGGGGGATGAATTTTTGTTTCATTGGTTTGACCTTTTTCTATTTTTTTGAGTTTTGTGGTTGCAGGGGTTGGTGTGATGATGCAATATAGGTGGATAGGTTCAGGTTCGCCGCGTTTCG
>CAYJHA010000177.1:0-2811 GCA_964369785.1 uncultured Bacteroides sp. | reverse complement strand
TGCCAATTAAAGCGGCAGTTGCAGGCATTAGCTGTGGCCTTATTACAGAGGGCGAGCGCTGGATGACTATGCTAGACATTCAAGGCGTTGAGGACTTCCACGGTGACATGGACTTTAAAGTGGGCGGCTCACTAAACGGCATTACAGCAATTCAAATGGACATGAAAGTTGACGGCTTGACATACGCTATTATAGAAGAAGCGTTCGACAAGTGTAAAAAAGGCCGTGAGTTCATATTAAATGAAATTATGCTACCTGTTATTAGCGCACCGAGAAGTGACGTTAGCGAATATGCACCAAAAATGGACAAGCTTAAAATTGATGTTGATAAAATACGCGACGTTATTGGCAAAGGCGGCAAGGTAATTCAAGAAATTTGCGCAAACTTCAATGTTAAAATTGACATTGAGGACGACGGCAGTGTTTATATTTCATCGCCAAGCAGAGACAATATTGAGGCGGCAAAAGCTATTATTAAAACAATAGTAGACGACCCTGAAGTTGGCGCAATTTACAAAGGTAAAGTAACACGCCTTATGACATTCGGTGCGTTTGTTGAAATTGCACCGGGCAAAGAGGGGCTTGTGCATGTTTCAAAACTGGACACAAAACGTGTAGAGCGTGTTGAAGATGTTGTTGCCGTAGGCGACGAGCTACTTGTTAAAGTTACAGAAATTGACCAACAAGGGCGCATTAACCTTTCAAGAAAAGACGCGCTGGCTGACATGGCAGCAAAGCAAGGAAATTAAAATTTAATTGCTTTTTAATTATTGCTGAACAAGTTGAAAATTTAGCAAACAGAAATAACGTAGGGGCGGCCAATGGCCGCCCCTCATTATTTGTTATAACCCTATATTCAAACCCCGTGCATTAGTCAGCCGGCTTTTCATGCTAAAGCACAAATTACTTGCTCACAAGAAATTCAATTATGTCGCCGTCTTTAACAATATAGTCTTTGCCCTCTGTGCGCTGTAAACCTTTAGCTTTTACGTTTGCCATGTTATAATCGCAGCCTTCAAAGTCTGCATAGCTTACAACAACGGCACGAATAAAGCCGCGCTCAAAATCAGAGTGTATTTTGCCGGCCGCTTCAGGTGCTTTTGTGCCGTTTTTAATTGTCCATGCGCGGCATTCTTTTTTGCCGTCTGTTAAATAGCTAATAAGGCCAAGCAGTGCATAGCTTGCAGAAATAAGCTTGTCAAGCCCTGTTTCTGTTATGCCCATTTCACTTAAAAATTCGTGCTTTTCCTGTTCGGTGTAGCCTGCAATGTCCTCTTCTGTTTTTGCGCAAATGGGTATGCACATTGCGTTTTCCTCTTTTGCAAGCGCACTTACCTTTTGGTATTTTTCGTTGCCCTCCATGCCTTCCATAAGGTCGTCCTCGCTCATGTTAGCGGCAAAAATTATGGGCTTTTTCGTAAGCAGGCCCAGCTCTCGCACTATAAGTGCTTGCTCTTCGTCTTGCTCGTTAAAATCAAAACTGCGTGCGTTTTTTGCGTTGCTCAAATGCTCTTCAAGCTCTTTTAGCCACTCAAAAGTTGCAAGCGCCTTCTTATCGCCGCCTTTTGCAAGCTTTGCAAAGCGTTCTTTTCGCGTTGCTACATGCTCCATGTCGCTTAAAATAAGCTCTGTGTCTATTGTTGCAATGTCACGCAGTGGGTCAACGTCGCCGTCAACGTGCACTATATCGTCGTCTTTAAAACAGCGCACAACGTGCACAATTGCGTCGCACTCGCGTATGTTTCCAAGGAACTTGTTGCCTAGCCCCTCGCCCTTGCTTGCGCCTTTTACAAGGCCTGCAATGTCTACAAATTCAACAATTGCAGGCGTTTTTTTGTCTGTATCCCAAATTTCCGCCAGCTTTTCAAGGCGGCTGTCGGGTACAGGCACAACGCCCACGTTTGGCTCTATTGTGCAAAACGGGTAGTTAGCCGCGCCTGCCCCTGCGTTTGTTATTGCGTTAAAAAGTGTGCTCTTTCCTACATTCGGCAAACCTACTATGCCTAGTTTCATGTTTTTAACCATTCCTCTCGAATTATATTAATACTCAATGCCCTCTCGTGCCGGCACGCCACTGTCATACGGGTGGCGTATGCATTTCATCTCTGTAATATAGTCAGCGGCGTCTAAAAGCCACTGTGCAGGCTCACGCCCCGTTACAATTATTTCTTGTTCTGTCGGCTTTTCAAGTATGCATTTTTTTAACAGTTCATCATCTACCATGCAAAGGTTATGTGCGCTGCAAATTTCGTCAAGTAGCAGTATGTCACATTCAAAATCATTAGCTTTTTTCAAGTGCTCGTTTTGCGCTGTTTTGCAGTTTCCTTTTTCTTCACCTGTCATTTGAAACACAAATTTTTGTGTGCTTTCGCCCGTTATAACAGTTGCACCAAGCTTTTTTAACATTTCAACTTCGCCTGTTGGTGCACCCTTTAAAAACTGTGCCACCACAACGCTTTTGTTATTGCCAAGCGCGCGCAAGCACAGCCCCATTGCAGCGGTGGTTTTGCCCTTGCCGTCACCGCAATATATGTGAATTAAGCCCTTTTGCATGTTATGCCCCCGTTTTAAAATTAAATTGTAGGGGCGGTCCTATGTGGAGCTGTTGACAAAGTCGTCTTCACAAAAAGCGTCGGCAAAATTTCCGTCATATTTCACAAAAATGCTCATTAATACACACAGTATTGCTTGCGCTTTTTGTATTATCTGACAAAAATTTTGCTCTAGTTTTTGAAAAGACTTTGTTTGTCAACACCTCCTATGTGACCGCCCGTGGGTTTGTTAATGTTGTGGAGTTTCGGGCGAACACAC
>CAYJHA010000176.1:0-2894 GCA_964369785.1 uncultured Bacteroides sp. | reverse complement strand
CTTTGCCTCGCCCTTCGGGAGAGGTGGCACCGCAGTGCCGGAGAGGGCGTTTTTAAGCTTAAATTGACGGCATTGGGTGCCAAATTTTTGTAGGTTCACGGCAAGCCGTGACCCTACAAAGTTTTTGTGCAATATTATTTATAGTGATTAACTATAAATTTAATGTCTATTTTTTAAAAATTAAATGGTTAAAATAAGCAATTTTTATAAATTCTTCTTTTAATTCAAGCTCTTTTTCAACGCAAAGCATGTCTTTTAGCCAGTTTTCGCTTTTTTGCACATCATCACCATGTAGGCTTGCCAGTGCACGCACTGCGTAAAGCTTATCAATTTGAAGTGCGTTCTCGCTCCAGTTGAGAATGTCGTCATTCTCATAGTAGCGTATGCCGCCAAATGCACTTGAGTAAGAATTCTCACCATTTAATAGCTTTTTACACTCGCTTAAATCATAATCTTGCACAACAGCTTGAATTAAGCGCCCGTTGCGGTTGTGCCTAACAATTGAAAGAACACCACCCTTTTTAAGCACCCGTGTAAGCTCTTTTACTATATCCTTTGGGTTTTGCACAAATTCAAGAACTAAGTGGCAAAGTACAATGTCAAACTTTTCGCTTTCCATGCTTTTTAATGCTGATAAATCGCCGTTAATTTGTGTGTAAGCGTTGCTTTTAAACGCGTGTTTTATAATGTTTTCGCTTGGCTCAACAGCTGTTACGTTGCACGTTTTAGCAAGGTGGTTTGCCGTAAACGCAAAGCCGCTGCCAAAATCCAAAACATTTTCGCTGTGTAAATTGCCAAGCTGTGCCCACACGCTTTTGTAAAAAAGTGTGCCCAGCGGCGATAGTGTATAGTCGTAATATAATTTCATATTATTGTCCATGTTTTCACCTCAATAAAATAATAGCACAATTTAATTAAAAATAATAGCGTGAGAAATAAATTGTGCTGATTTTCCTTGATTTTCTTGCAAAAATAGGCTACACTTTTATTATGAAAACTAAACCGATTATGTTATATTATTATACTTCTCGCGAAAGGAGCAAATAAATGCAAAAAAACATAGAAAATATTTTAAGCAAGCCAATAAAACAGGCTACAAACGAGGAAATTTACATTGCGCTTTTAAAGCTTGTAAAACAGCTTGCAAAAGACAGAACACCGAAAAATGACGGCAGAAAGTTGTATTATTTTTCGGCTGAGTTTTTAATAGGCAAGCTGCTTTCAAACAATTTAATAAACCTTGGCATTTACGAAGATGTGAGCGCCGCACTGCAAAGCAGCGGCAAAAGCCTTAGCGAAATTGAAGAGGTAGAAAATGAGCCGTCACTGGGCAACGGTGGGCTTGGCCGCCTGGCCGCCTGCTTTTTAGACAGCATTGCAAACTTAAACCTAAACGGCGACGGTGTGGGCCTTAACTACCACTTTGGGCTTTTCAAGCAAGAATTTGAAGAAAACAAGCAAAGTGAAGTGCCAAACCCGTGGATTGAAAGCCAAAGCGTTTTAAACGAGACCGATTTTACGTGCGAAGTTGCGTTTAAAAAGTTTAAGCTAAAAGCTAAAATGTTCGACATTGACGTTTTGGGCAGTGACAAAGTGCAAAATAAGCTACACCTTTTTGACGTTAACACGCTAGACGAAAGCATTGTAAAAAGCGGCATTGACTTTGATAAAGCAAACATAGAAAAAAACCTAACGCTGTTTTTATACCCGGACGACAGCGACAAGGCAGGGCATTTACTGCGAATTTATCAGCAATACTTTATGGTTAGCTGTGGCGCACAAATGGTTTTGCACGAGCTTGAGCAAAAAGGGCAAGATTATAAAAACTTGAGCAAACACGTGGCAATACAAATAAACGACACGCACCCCTCTATGGTTATACCCGAATTAATACGCCTTTTGGTGCAAAAAGGCATGGATATGGAAAGCGCTATTAGCGAAGTTGCCAAAACATGCGCATACACAAACCACACAATTTTGGCCGAGGCGCTTGAAAAATGGCCGCTTGCTTATTTAAAAGAAGTGGCACCTGCCATTGTGCCAATAATTGAATATCTTGACAAAAAAGCGCACGCAAAATATAAAAACAGTGAGCTTAAAATTATAGACAAAGACAAACGTGTGCACATGGCAAGAATGGACATGCATTATTCTTACAGCGTGAACGGCGTTGCATACTTGCACACGGAAATATTGAAAAACACTGAACTTGCGCCGTTTTACGCCATTTACCCCGAGAAATTTAACAACAAAACAAACGGCATAACGTTTAGGCGCTGGTTAAAGAACTGCAATAAGCCGCTTGCAAATTGGGTTGAAAAGAAGCTTGGTGCAAGCAGCGCTGACATTTACAAAAACAGCCCCGAATTGCTTGAAAATTTGTTGCCACTTGCAAAAGATGAGAATTCTCAAGATGAAATTTTGAGAATAAAACAAGACAGCAAACTTGTGCTTAAAGGCTATATTCTAAAAAACCGTGGCATAGAAATTGATGAGAATTCTATTTTTGACATACAAATTAAGCGCCTACATGAGTATAAGCGCCAGCAAATGAACTTGCTTTATTTAATACACAAGTATAATGAAATTAAAAGCGGCACGCTGCCAAAACGCCCCATTACGGCAATTTTTGGCGCAAAGGCGGCACCGGCTTACACAATAGCAAAAGACATTATACACGCTATATTGTGCCTTGAACAGCTAATTTTAAGCGATGACGCCGTAAGCCGGCATTTGAAAGTTGTTATGGTTGAAAATTACAACGTAACTGCGGCTGAAAAGCTTATACCCGCTTGTGATGTGTCTGAGCAGATAAGCCTAGCCAGCAAAGAAGCGAGCGGCACGGGCAACATGAAGTTTATGCTTAACGGTGCAGTAACGCTTGGCACAATGGA
>CAYJHA010000175.1:0-2897 GCA_964369785.1 uncultured Bacteroides sp. | reverse complement strand
TAGCCAGCAGATTTACAGTCTGTCCCCTTTGGCCACTCGGGAACTCTCCCATATTCTTTTGTCGCTTTTCAACCGGCATTGCATAGAGCTTTTAAGGGCGCACAATGCACTTGTTAAATAGCACTATATTATAATAACAAAATATTTAACTGTTGTCAATATTTTTTTTAATACTATTTTAAAATGTTTCACTTTTTAACCTTTATACATTATATAAAGCACATGAATAATTTTTACATATTTGCATAAAATAATTGTACATTAAAATAATTGCCACACTAGCGCACTTTATTGTGCTGTGCACGGCAAGAAGATTGGAGAGAATTATGAACGTAGTTTATAAAATTTGCCTTGTTCTTATAATTGTAGGTGGGCTGAACTGGGGTCTCATAGGTCTGTTTAATTTCGACCTTGTTGCGTGGATTTTCGGCGGCGCTCAAACGCTTTTGGCACGTGCGGTATATACTGTTGTTGGCGTAAGTGCTATATGCAGTATCCCTTCGTTGTTCATGACACCTGAAAAGCAGCAGTAAGCACCGGCATAGCTGAATAGTAATATTCTGCTGGCGTGAATACTATGCAAAAAGTAAGACGAAATTTTTGTCAGATTAGCCGCCCACACATTACTGTAACGAGTTTAAGTTATGTGTGGGCGGCTAGCCACTCTGTTTAGTATCCGAGCGGGTTCGAACACTAAACAGAGTGGCTAGCCAATCCAATCCAATATAATCCGGGTTCGTATTACATTGGATTGGCTAAGCAAAAAAGGCTAGCAAACAGTGTGCGCTTTAAAAAGCTTTTTTGTGGCATAAGACGGGAATTTCGCCTGTTCATTTTGCAAAAGGAATTTTTTTCTCAATTGCACGTTAATAATTAGAACTATCCCTTTCATTTCTAAACATATGCAAATTTACACTTAAGCAACCTTGCACCAATTACTGGTTAAATTTCTATAACGTCGGCAAATAAAAAATTCACAATAATTTCACTAAATAATGCACAAACACTTGTTTTATGTATGGTATAATGGTATAGTATAGGTTGAGAGATTACAATTACATATTGCTGTTGCGGCATGTACTTTTAGCTGCGGCGCAATTAGGTTACAGGGGAGCACATGCATAACAATAATAAGCGACGCATTTTTATAACTTCTACCGGAAGAACGGCGACACAGTTTTTTGCAAAGTACTTAAACCAAATTATAGAAAACTCAGTAGCACTGCATGAGCCCGGCACGCCATGGGTTTTTAAAACAAGGCAGTTGCTCACACAAATACGCGACTTCGGCGTGTATCACCTTACAATAGGCCAGGGCAAAAACACACATTCCATGTATAAGCTAAGCCGCGATTATGTTGCAGGCGACATTACAAAAGAGCAAGCTATTAAAAACATTAAAAGAATAAACGGCGTTGTCGAAAACCTACACAACTGTGATGTGTTTGTGTACTCTTCGG
Organism: uncultured Bacteroides sp.; assembly: GCA_964369785.1. Lineage (GTDB taxonomy): Bacteria > Bacillota > Clostridia > Oscillospirales > Ruminococcaceae > Ruthenibacterium. Next base: position 1,437 of record CAYJHA010000175.1, on the reverse strand, counting down.
GGCACATTTACGGCCTGATTGACCTTTTGGACGAAGCATACCCGGACTCTCGCTTTGTGTTTGTTGTGAGAGACCCCAGAGAGTGGATTGGCTCGGCGCTGAAAAAGTTTTCATATACGCTTTACGGGCCTGTTGAACTGTTTTTTAAAAACTTAAGCTTACAGCCAAATTGCTTTAAAGACGACCCGTATTTAGAAAAGTGGGATACACTTTCTAAGTTTGAAAAATATTGTTGGTTCTATAACAGGTTAAACAACCTAGCGCTAACCACAATGCAAGGTAGGCCGAATTTTAAAGTTTTTAAGTATGAAGATTTGTTTTTGCATGAAGATAAAAATACGCATTTCAATGGTTTGCTTGAATTTGCTACAAATTTTAATTCCGGCAAGGCGCCTTTTAATAACGCAAGCAAATATATACATAAGCGCATAGACTCTCAGCAGAAAAAAGAGCACACAAACTGGGAAAAGTGGACGACAGAGCAAGCTGAAATTATGATGAAGCACTGTGGTAAACTTATGGATGAGTTTGGCTATGGCAAAGAAACTTTATGGAGGGAAAAGTTAAAATATCAATGGATTTAAATTATATTCTAATTTTACTTTTTGCAGGCTTAATGGCAGGGCTTATTACAGGGCTTGTTTCTGCCTCTGCTTCTACAATTATGACACCAATTTTAACAATTGCGCTTAAAATGGACGTTTACACAGCGCTTGGTATTTCGCTTGCAACTGACGTTGTTGCGTCTTTAGTTACAACTTACATTTACCATAAGCACAAATGTGTTGATTTCAAAAAATCTACGCTGCTTATAGTAATGGCTACAACTTTTGCAATTGTTGGCAGCTTTATTACAAAAGATTCGAGTAATTTCTTGCTTGGCACATTGTCAGGCGTTGGAATTTTTATATTATCGTTGCAATTTTTGAACGGAGATTTCAACAAGAGGTTTGAAAAGTTCAACAAGCAAGCACTTGTAAGGTATCTTTTAAAAACACCTAACTTTTTTATTTTTGTTGCCGGTATTGCAATTGGGCTTAACACAGGCATTATGGGTGCAGGCGGCGGCGTTTTAATACTTTTCACACTAATGCTTGGCTACAAGCTAGACATGAAAACAGCAATAGGCACATCGGCGCTTGTTATGTCTGTTATAGCTTTAAGCGGCGGTGCAATGCATTTTTACTACGGAGATTTCTCTATGGCAGATATTGCAATAGGTGCGATTGGCGGGCTGATTGGGGCTGTAATAGGCTCTTACTTTGTACATCGTGTTAGTGATAAACTAGTTTACAAATCAGCAGGGTTTGTGTTTTTTAGCATAAGTAATGTAATGATTATTAACCAGTTAATTGCGATATAAAATACTATTTTAATAGATTATATAAAATAATAGGGCTGTTGCAAAATTGTTATATTTTGCAACAGCCCTATATT
>CAYJHA010000174.1:0-2913 GCA_964369785.1 uncultured Bacteroides sp. | reverse complement strand
CCTGCGCAATAACCATGCTGTCAAGGTACATTCCGCTCTGCTTTGAAAATTCTTTCGCTTTTTCAATAGACGCGCTAACCTCTGAAACACTGCCCGTTATTGTGAAATAAGATTTGCCGCACATGCCCTTTGCCACTCTCAGCTCAATAATGCTAACCGCCGCTGTTTTTAAAGCAATATCTGCGGCGCTTACGCACGTCACAACGTCATACGTTTCAAAAATGCCAAGCGCTGTCACCTTGTCAAGCTTTGTTGCGCCATAAAGCGCAGGGAAAATATCCCCGTGTGGGTTGCCCAACACAAAACTGCCTATCAGACTTTCGCCACAGCTGTTTTGTGCGTTTTCTGTCGCCGCTTTAACGGCGGATAAATCGCCCTCTACTATTGTTAAATATTTGCCCGGGCACACAACTTGCCCCATAATCAGTTTTATCTGCGCCGTTTTAACCATTAAGTCGGTAGCCATCACACCGCGCGACATTGTCTTATACTCTATTATGCCAACAGCTTTGCTCATCGCACTTCACCTCTTTCGCCTTATGCTTTTTCAATAATAATTTGGTTTTTTGTAATAAACGCAACTTTGCCGCTAATTGGCGCATGAAGTGTGGCGCTTAGTGCACTGTCGTTTTCATTTTCGGCAATTACATCGCCGCATTTAACATCTTGCCCCTCTTTTACAGTTGCGGTTAGCGGTGCGCCTATGTGCGTGTTTATATTTACAAAAACCTTGTTTATATCTATATCATGTGTTGTTTCATCTAGCTTTGCGCTACTGTTAAAGCTGTGCAAATCTATGCTCATCTCAAGCCTTTTTTCGGGCACTGCCCTGTATTCTCTGTGCGGTGCAACCTGTGCAAGATTTTTACCTGTGGGACCTGTGGGCATTTTAACACCGCTACTGCGAAGCTTATTTTTAAAAGCGCCTATTAAAGTTGACGGCGCAAGGCTTTGCGGGCAAGCGAATTTTTCGCATATTCCACAGCCACAGCAAAAAAATGTATTTAAAAACACGTCTGTGTTTGTGTATTCGTTGTTAGAAATAGCACGCATAAACAAATGCGGCTTAATTGGGTAGCCTAAATTGCTACGTGGGCAAAGGTCTGTGCAGGCCATGCACTGGCAACACACAGAGGACGCCCTGTTTATGCCTATTGCATGGTTTAAATCTTTAGCGCGTATAAGCTTATGGCTTTTTGGCAGTACAATTACTGCGTTTGTGGTTTTGTTTACGCTTGTATCTTTGCTGCCCACAAAGCCCATCATGGGCCCGCCTACAAGGTATGCTTCATCACTTATATTAAGCCCGCCCGCAATGCGCACAAGCTCGCTTATTTTTGTGCCTATGGGCACTTTTACCGTTTTCGGCTGTTTCACAGCGCCTGTTATCGTCACATATTTATGTGTAACAGGTTTATTCTCTTTAAGTGCACAGTAAACATTGTAAATAGTCTCCACATTAAAAACTATAACACCTATGTTGATGGGTATGCCACCGGGTGGCACTCTTCTTTTTAAAGTCTCGTATATCAAAACAACTTCATCGCCCATTGGGTAAACGCTGTCAAGCAATTTCAGCTCTGTCTTTTCAAATTCGGGTAAATAATTTTTAACACTGCTCACTGTCTCTTCGTATTCTTCTTTTATGCACACGATGGTTTTTTTAACGTTTAATACATCGGCAATAATTTTTAGCGCCGTTAAAATTTCAAACGTTTTTTCTGCCAAAAGTTGCCTGTGCAGTGTTAAAAGCGGCTCACATTCAGCGCAGTTGAGCAAAATAGTGTCCGCTTTATCGCTTAGCTTTGCATAAGAGGGAAACCCTGCGCCACCCGCACCTATTACACCGCTTTTTTTAAGCGTATCTTGAAGCTGTGTCAAAGTCAATTTGGTTGCCCTCCCATTTTTATTTTTATATATGTTTTAAAAATCTAAATTGCAGTCATCGTCAATAATTCCAACAATTACTGCGTCAATAGGTGCTTTTTCACATCCGCATACAATTCTTGCCGCACTGCCTGTCGATATTAAAACTGTTTCTCCAATGCCTGCGCCAACTTTATCTACCGCAACTATTTTGCTTTTTGCGCCGTGGCTTTGCAGTGGCTCTACCACCATGAATTTAGAGCCCACAAGTTGCTCGTTTTTTCTTGTGGAAATAACACTCCCCACAACTTTTGCAATAATCATTTTTTTCAGCCCTCTTTATATTTTATCGGGATAATGCCACTTTATCGCCTGTTTTAATGCCTGTTGCGTTTGCCTCGTCTGTGTCTATATGCATTTCAAGCGTGAAGCTTTCGTCCACCCTTACCTTTACATTATTAAACGTAACACTGCGTGCACCGCCACAAAAAACGCTGACCATTTCGCCGTCTTTCACGCCAAAGTTTTGCGCATCATTTTTTGAAAAATGTATGTGCCTTGCCGCAATTATCATGCCCTCTGAAAGCACCACAGCGCCCTTTGGCCCTATAAGCGTTACAGGTGCACTGCCCTTTGTGTCGCCTGAATCTCTTGCGGGCACTTTGGCTTTAAGCTTAACTGCGTCTGTTGCGGAAATTTCCACCTGCGTCTCTTTTCGCACTGGTCCCAGCACTCTCACTTTTTCAATTGTGCTCATATTTTGCGAGGCTATTATAACAGTTTCCTCGCAGGCATATTGCCCGCCCATAAGCTCTTTCATTTTTGTTAACGTGTGCCCTTTGCCAAAAAGCATTTCCGTGTGCTGTGCAGATAAATGCACATGCCGCCCCGAAACGCCCACGGGTATTTCACACGGGCTTTTATTATCACAGCCCTGCAAATTAAAGGCTCTAAGCTCATCTAAAACTAATTTTGTAACTAATTCTATTTTGTTTTGCTGCATATAAATGCCCATGCCTTTCTTTTAAACATACACAAAACGACCAT
>CAYJHA010000173.1:0-2940 GCA_964369785.1 uncultured Bacteroides sp. | reverse complement strand
TCCATTCTGTTTGCAGATTTTTCAAAGCTTCTCATACTACACACAGAATGGAGATAGCGTGAAATCACGCTATCTATTTATCACATGGCGTGCCGTCTCAGACGGCACATGCCAAAAAATCTCCATTCTGTTTGCAGATTTTTCAAAGCTTCTCATACTACACACAGAATGGAGATTTTTATTACATCATGAACATGAACGAGAACACAAACGAAACCATTAATGCAAACGAAACACAAAGCACAAACAGCAAAGTTAAGTCAAATTCCAAATTCAATAAAATAGTTATGGTCCCCATTGTACTAATAATTTTAGTATTTTTGTTCATCTCGCTTTCAGGGCAAATTGCGCACTGGCTAAATTTGTCACAAAAATCGAATATCCCGACAAGTGCAATTTTATCTACAATTGAAAGCGCTAATACCATAACAGTTACAGGCGACCTTGATAACGTAAATTTTAACGGCTTTATTGAAGCCGACGCTGAATTTGTGGGCAATTTAGAAAAAGAAGGCTTATGGAACACAACCTACACGTTTTCTTCAAACGGCACAGAGCTTGTAACTATGCCCGTTGGCGACCCGGCAGTTACAGAGGGCGCCACAACTATGTCGTATACCGCATTAGATGCAAACGGCAACATAATGGGTTACAGCGAAAATTTCCTTGCGCCTATACACGGCGGCGAAGAAACTCACGCTTACTTTTTCTTCGATGAAAATAAAAACCAAATGCCGTATTTCCACCTTAAAACGCTAAACGTACTTGTAAATGATTATGAATTTTTAAACTTTGACGGCGAAACGGTTATAAGCATTGATTATGAAGTAGATTACACAAACAATGTGTACGAAATGTATTTTACAAGGCATACAGATGACATTATACCTGCGCAGGATATTTTAATGCTTATTTGTGAAGTTGAGCAAGAGCTTGCGACTGAGCTTGACCATTTGATTGATAACTCTATTTAAAAACGCACTAACACATACATTGAAAGGGTTGGCTTATACTTATGTTTAAAAAAATCGTTTTAAAATCACTTGCCTTAGTAGTTTGTATTTTCTCAATATATATTATTATAGCCGGCAATTTTACACTTTTATATATTATTTTAGGTACATTTGGGCTTATTGCAGGTGCTGTAATCAACATTTATTCGTCGCCAAAATCGTTTAACGGCTCTGTTGCATCTCAGCGGCAAATACCTAACCCCAAAAATTTAAGCACAGAAGATATTTGCATGGCGTTTCTTAATGTCGACTCATCTTTTGGCAAGCCGTGGATGAGCAAAATAGGTGTAATGAAGCAAGATTGTGTAATTTGGGGGCCTATTGAGAGCGGCGAATATATGTATGTGTTTAAAATGGGCAACGCACTTTACGTTACAGCAGGTAGCGAGCCTGCGGCAATTAACGCACGTGAAGAAGACGCATGGCGCCTTGAAAAACCTGTGCGAAATATTGACTTTTTCGACGATGAATCGCTTGTTTGCTACTCGTTTTTCAACCACACCCTTTTAGACGATTTTCACACTGCAATACAAAATTATGTGCAAACGGGCGTTGCAAGCGCACTTCCCCTATTCCAAAGCAGCGGCAAAATTTACAGGTTTAACGAAAACTTCACCCTTAAAGGGCAAGATTTTACGGTTAGCGATTTTGACGGCAATGAACTTTATGAGTGCTCGGGCTTTATTCCGCTTAAAACTTTTAAAATAAAATATATTCCCACAGGCGAAGAAATATTTAGAATTACAAAGCGTATAATTGATATTTTGCCTAAATACGATTTTTATAGCAATGGCGAAAAATACGGACGCTTTAAGAAAAAGCTTATTTTCAGCCATGACAAATTTGTTATGCAAACAAAAGACGGCAAGCTTGAAATGAAAAGCCTTAATGATAAATTAGGTGAAAACTACGTTGTCACAATGGACAATAAAAGCATTGGCACTATTGCAAAGCGCTTTACACTTAGTGCACATAACATTATTTTCGACAACTACATAATTTACGTTACAGACGAAAAATTTGTACCGCTTTTATGCGCACTGGGCGTAATGGCCGCACGCGAACAAAGGCGAGACGAAGTATGAAAATAAAAAGTAAAAAAGGAGAACTATTATGGACTGTGTTTATTGTAAGAGAAGAAACGATGAAAGCGTAAAATTTTGTGAGAAGTGTGGGGCAGAACTATTACCAATAGTTGACATTGACTCATTAGCTTATGAGCAAGTTTCACCGGCATTTGCAAACGATATTAAAAACGCAGATGTAGGCCTTTTCAATAAAGGAACCTTAAAGAAATTTGTAGCGGCAGTTGAAGCAGGTAGCTGCGACATTGTACAGGTTAAGGTTGATACGTGCTACGAAGTTAGCACAAGCGATGTAGACGACACTGTTGAAACTTATGACACATACTGTAAAATTGAAAGGCTCGACAAACACCCTATTTCGCATGACATTGAAGTACCGAATTTGAATAAATATTTGCCTCAAAACAATGTCGAAGCCTATTTAATGCGCATTTCGATAAAAAACAGTAACAAATATTTGCTATTGCCTGAAAAGGAAACTTCGTACATCGCAGAAAACATAAAAGACGTTATAAAAATTGTGTCTAATAAAACAAATAAACGCCAAGGCGCAGACCTTATTGACCTTGCGGCACAGAAACTGGGCGATTTTTTAGGTGGCGTTTTTAATAAGGGCAAAAAATAACACTTAAATAACTTTAACTATTATAAAAACTATTTTAGCCTTGTTATAAGCGGAAAACACCTTAGGGCTCTGCCCTAAGAACCCGAAATTTTCCCGAAAAAATTTAGTAAAACTTTCAATATTTGTCATATTGACGAAACGATATGCCTTTTTTGACACTCTGTGGGCTGCGCATTAATGCGTAGCCCACTTTGCTTTTAAAAATATGAAAAATATA
>CAYJHA010000172.1:0-2942 GCA_964369785.1 uncultured Bacteroides sp. | reverse complement strand
TTTCTGTGAAGTAACAGACCCTTCTACAAATAGAGTAATTAGATCTAACATTGTTTTGGGTGTGTTTATTATACCTAACGCAGGCCCTGAAGAACTTTATATAAACATAATATCTCAAACAGGCGAAAAGGTTCAAATTCCTGTCGGTGAAGACAGTTTTAACATAAATGTAGTAGCACAAAGCAACGGCTCTTTAACATACCAGTGGTACGGGCGTGCTCTAAATGGTGAATTTGAAAAAATTGACGGAGCAACAAGTAACACTTATGATTCGCTTTCTCTTGTTGCTACAAATACCACTTACTATTTTCAATGTGTAATAACAAGCACACTTAACGGCAAAACAATAAGCGTTACAAGTGAAACTATTCAGGTGTTCGGTCCAGGAGTTCCTATTGGATAAAGTTTACAAACAACACGGCGGTAGGTACCGTTTTTAAGTGCACTATGTTAATTAATTTTGGCTTCCAAATTGTAACTTAAACACAAGTTAAAAGCTACATTTTACAAAAGTGAAATGTAGCTTTTATTTTTTTGCTATAAAAATTCTATACTACTGTATTAATAGCACTATTTACTTTAATATTAAACAAATTGAAAAACGCGCCATATAAATTAAAACCCCAAACCACGAAATTCTATTTTTCAACACTAAACTTGCTAACTGTTTTACCGGCGGTTGCAACAACAAAATAAATAGTTAAAGCGCAAGCATTATGCTTTAACTATTTCAAAAGTTTTCGTAATAAAATTTTGCATATATTTACTATCAGTACGAAAAAACAAAAAACAACCGATGGCTTTAAACCACCGGTTGCAATTCTTCATTATTCGGGTTTACCAAAGCTATTGATAAAGACCCTTTTTTTTATTTATTATTGCCCTGAAAACGCAATGCTTATTAAGCTAACCGCAATTGCAAGAACAAAAAACACAACTGCCGCTATTTTGGTGTATTTAACAAGCATAGCCTTTGGTGTTGCGCGGTTATTGTCTGTCATTTCACCGCCGCCTATAACGCCCGAAAGGCCACTGCCTTTTGAGTCTTGCATTAGAACCATAAAAATTATGGCAATGCTACAAAGCATAAGCAATATGCCGCTTACTATTTCAAGTACGCTCATTTTTATCTCCGTTCTGCCGCATAATGTGTAACAATTGCGGCAATTAAAACTTTTATGCCGTAATGCCGTGCCGCTTAAAGTGCGCGGCATTACGTGCAGGATAGTTTATAACAAGTTAAAACGCTACTTATTTCACCATGTTTGCAATTTCTTCTGCAAAATTGTCTGTGCGTTTCTCAAGCCCCTCGCCTTTTTCAAAGCGAATGAACTCTAAAATTTTAATGTCGCCGCCAAGTGCTTTTGCTGTCTCAGCTGTGTAGCCGGCAACAGTCAAGTCTCCGTTTTTAACGAACGCTTGCTCTGTTAAGCAGTTCTCTTTGTAATATTTGCCAATGCGGCCTTCAACCATTTTTTGTTTAACTTGCTCGGGTTTGCCTTTAAGTTTGTCGTCGTTTTCAATTTGAGCAAGCAAAATTTCTTTTTCTTTTTCAACAACGTCAGCAGGAACGTCTGCTTCGCACATATAGCCGGGGTTTGTTGCGGCAATTTGCATTGCAACGTCTTTGCCGTATGCTTCGAACTCAGGTTTTGCTGCAACATCGTCGCTTGTTTCGAACTTAACAAGTATGCCGTGTGTGCCGCCGCCGTGAACGTAAGCTGCACATATACCCTCGAAACGAACAAAACGGCGAATTTGAATGTTCTCGCCAATAACAAGAACTTTATCTTGCCTTGAAGCCTCAACAGTTGTGCCGTCTGCCATTTTGCACTCTAAAAGTGCTTCAACGTCAGCAGGGTTTTGGCTCATAACAACGTCTGCAACGTCTTTAACAAATGTGCGGAACATTTCGTTTTTCGCAACAAAGTCTGTCTCTGCGTTTATTTCAACAACAACGCCAAGTTTTTTTGCAACGTCTGATGTTGCAAAAACCATGCCCTCAGCGGCAATGCGGCCCGCTTTTTTCGCGCTTTGTGCAAGGCCTTTTTCACGTAAATATTCAACAGCTTTGTCAAAATCACCGTCAGACTCAATCAAAGCTTTTTTACAATCCATCATTCCGCAGCCTGTTTGCTCGCGGAGGTTTTTTACATCTTGAGCACTAAATGCCATGTTCTTATTCTCCTTTTATATAAGCTTATATACTATTAATTATGCGCCTGCTACTTCTGCGCTATCTTCAGCAACTTCGCTCTCTTGTGCAGGTGCGTCTTGCTGGCCTTGGCGGCCTTCAAGAACAGCGTCTGCCATTGCGCCTGCAATAAGTTTAACAGCGCGAATAGCGTCGTCGTTTCCTGGGATAACATAGTCAATTTCGTCAGGGTCGCAGTTTGTGTCTACAATTGCAACAATGGGAATGTTAAGCTTAATTGCCTCTTGAACAGCAATGCGCTCTTTCCTTGGGTCAACAATAAACATAGCTTTAGGTAGTGTGTTCATGTCTTTAACGCCGCCAAGGAATTTTTCAAGTTTCTCAAGCTCAAGCTCAAGTTTTGCAACTTCTTTTTTCGGCAAAATGTCGAATGTTCCGTCGTCGCGCATTTTGTAAAGTTGCTCCATGCGGTCAATTCTTCTGCGAATTGTGCGGAAGTTTGTTAGCATACCGCCAAGCCAGCGTGCGTTTACAAAGTGCATGTTGCAGCGCAATGCTTCTTCTTTAATGCTGTCTTGCGCTTGTTTTTTTGTGCCTACAAAAAGCACTTCACCGCCGTCTAAAGCGATGTCACGTACGAAGTTGTACGCTTCGTCAAGTTTTTTCACCGTCTTTTGTAAGTCGATGATGTAAATGCCGTTGCGCTCTGTAAAAATGTACCTTGCCATTTTCGGGTTCCAGCGCCTTGTTTGATGACCGAAGTGTACACCGGCCTCAAGCAATTGTT
>CAYJHA010000171.1:0-2977 GCA_964369785.1 uncultured Bacteroides sp. | reverse complement strand
ACACAATTAACGCTATTGACAAAGCTATTGAAATTGGCCTTGGCAAACGCACAAACACAATTTTGCAATCTGCTTTCTTCGCACTTGCAGACATTTTGCCAAAAGAAGACGCTATCAAGTTCATGAAAGAGGCGGCTTACAAATCGTTCAGCAAAAAAGGCGACGCTATTGTTGAAATGAACTACAAGGCAATTGACGCAGGCTTTGATGCTTTCGTTAAAATTGACGTGCCTGCTGACTGGAAAACTGCAACAGACGCAAACAGCGCTGAAAAATTAGAGGGCGATGCAGACACAGTTAAAATGGTTGAAAACCTACTTACACCAATTACAAAAATGGTTGGCGACAGCTTGCCTGTTTCAGCTTTTGTAGACCACGTTGACGGTCAATTTGCACAAGGTGCTTCTGCATATGAGAAACGCGGCGTTGCTGTTAGCGTGCCGGAGTGGAACGCTGAAAAGTGTATTCAATGTAACCAATGTGCTTACGTTTGCCCACATGCTACAATTCGCCCGTTTGCACTTACTAAAGACGAAACAGCAAAAGCACCAGCAGGCTTTAAATGCAAAAGCATGAACGGCAAAGGCTGTGAAGACTACGACTTCACACTTGCTATTTCACCGCTAGACTGCATGGGCTGTGCTGTTTGTGTTGGCGCTTGCCCTGTTAAAGCACTTGAAATGAAACCGCAAGAAAGCCAGCTAGAGCAACAAGACAGCTTTGGCTACTGCGTAGAAAACATTGACAAAAAACCGGGTATGATGCCTGAAACAAGCGTTAAAGGTAGCCAGTTCAACCAACCGCTTCTTGAGTTCTCGGGCAGCTGTGCAGGCTGTGCTGAAACAAGCTATGCACGCCTAATAACACAACTTTACGGCGAGAGAATGTTTATCTCGAACGCAACAGGTTGTTCGTCAATTTGGGGTGGCCCTGCGGCCGCAAGCCCATACACACGCAACAAACTAAGCGGCAAAGGCCCTGCATGGATAAACAGCCTATTTGAAGACAATGCAGAGAACGGCTTCGGCTTATACCTTGGCCAAAAGACAATTCGCAACAACCTAATTGAAGTTGTTAAGAGAGTTGCAGAAAGCGATAAATGCTCAGCAGAGCTTAAAGCAGCTGCAAACGAGTACCTTGCATGCACAGACGAGGGCAATGCAAACATGGCAGCAGCCGACAAACTTGCAGCACTTTGCGAGAGCGCAAAATGCTGTGATGACGTTAAAGAAATTGCAGACAAAAAGCAATACCTTGCTAAAAAATCTGTATGGATATTCGGTGGCGACGGCTGGGCATATGACATTGGCTTCGGCGGCTTAGACCACGTTCTTGCAAGCGGCGAAGACGTAAACATTATGGTATTTGACACAGAAGTGTATTCAAATACAGGCGGCCAAGCTTCAAAAGCCAGCCAAATTGGCCAAGTTGCACAATTTGCGGCGGCTGGTAAAGCAATAGGCAAGAAAAACCTTGCTGAAATTGCAATGAGCTACGGCTATGTATACGTTGCACAAATTGCAATGGGTGCAAACCAAAAACAAACAATAGACGCTATTATTGAAGCAGAGAGCTACAAAGGCCCGTCGCTAATTATTGGCTACTCACCTTGTGAGATGCACGGCATTAAAGGCGGCATGGCTAACTGCCAAGTAGAGATGAAAAAAGCTGTTGAGGCAGGATACTGGGATATGTTCCGCTTTGACCCACGCAAAAAAGCAGAGGGCAAAAACCCACTTACTATCGACAGCAAAGCACCAACGGCAGATTACAAAGAGTTCATTAAGAACGAAACACGTTACAGCCGTTTGGCACTTACATTCCCTGAAAGGGCAGAAGAGCTGTTTGAGAAAGCGGCTAAAGAAGCAGGCGAGCGTTATGAGTATTTAACAAGGCTTGTTGAGCTTTACAAATAAATAAAAATTATTAATTTTGAGGAGATTAAATCATGACATTTTTTAACGAGTACATTGCACTATGGAAAAACTTTGCAAATTTCAGCGCACGCACAACAAGAAAAGGCTACTGGATGGCTATTCTTGTAAACTTCATAATCGGGGCTATTTTGGGCGGTATTATTCAAGCAGTTCCGGCACTTGAAATTCTTTACACAATTTACGGCCTTGCAATACTAATTCCGAGCCTTGCAATAAGCGTTCGCCGCATGAACGACATTGGCAGAACATGGAAATCACTTTTCATCGTTCTAATCCCTATCGCAGGCGCAATCTGGTTCCTTGTTTTGCTTTGCAAAGAGTCAACAGCACCAAACGGTGTACCGGTAGTTTAATAGAGATCAGAAATCAGAATTTTTTAGGGAGGTTTTTCCGCCCTGCCATGCGGCAATTTTGATTACTACAAATTTGAGGGCACGCATTTTATGCGTGCCCTCAGACTGTTTTAAAGCACCTGTTGTAGGGCTTTGTTAAATTTAATAGTTTATGTTTTAATGTAGGGGCATGCAAAACATTAAACACGCATGGGCGGTGGGGCGCGGGCGGGGTAATCAATGCCGTCAACTTAAGCGTAAAAAAGCCCTCTCCGGCACTGCGGTGCCACCTCTCCCGAAGGGAGAGGCAAAGGTTTGGTCTATTGGCTCTCCCTTTGGGAGAGCTGTCAATCTCGGATTGACTGAGAGGGCTCCCTTTGGGAGAGCTCAGACTGTAGAAAAACCCCTGCACTAAAAAAAGTTGCACAGACGGGCAGAAAAAAAGAAACTTTTTTTATCTCAAAAAGTTTCCTCTTTGCCAATAAATTGGCAAATTCACCTTCAAAAATGCTCTTTTAAGGCAAAAGATTGCGTTTTCTGCGGAAAACGCCTTAGGGCGCTGCCCTAAGAACCCAAAATTTTTTGAAAAAAATTTAGTAAAACTTTTAATATTCGTCATAATGACGAAAAGCTAAACCTTTTTAAACACTCTGGGCTCTCCCTTTGGGAGAGCTGTCAATCTCGGATTGACTGAGAGGGCGCTCTTTG
>CAYJHA010000170.1:0-2988 GCA_964369785.1 uncultured Bacteroides sp. | reverse complement strand
ATTAAATAGTTAGTTTAAAATAGTTAATATATAAATTTATTAATAGGAGTAAAAAATGAGAGGTAAATTAACAAAAGCACTACACAAAATAACACATGACACAGCATTATATGAACTGAAACGCCTTTATAACCACGATAAAAAGAGCGTACTTTCATACCACGACACACTTTATCTTAACATCATTGAGGCGCACCCTAACAAATATACTTCTTCGCAAATTGCAGATTTATTAAAAATAACTAGGCCGTCAGTTACAGAAAAAATCAATCAGCTTTGTAAAAAAGGCTATATTTTAAGAACACAAAGTAAAACCGACAAGCGTGTGTTTTATTTATCTGTTAACCCAAGCAGCCCAAAAGATTATGAGACAACTGCCGATTATGAAGATGAAACAGAGCGCAATGTGCTGGCAAAGTTTGGTGAAGAAAAAGTAGATGTATTTTGTGAAATGATAGAATATTTATCGAGCTTATTGACAGAGAATATTATTGAGGAGAAAGAAAATGAATAGCCCACTTGCACAAAACTTTAATATGAGACAACTATTAAAATATACAATGCCGAGTATGATTATGATGATATTCATGTCGACATACTCAATTATTGACGGTGTTTTTGTATCTGCATTTGTTGGCGAAAGCGCCTTAGCCGCAGTTAACTTAGTAATGCCTTTGCTTGGCATAGTAATGGCAGTTGGGCTAATGTTTGCAACAGGCGGCAACGCTGTAATTGCAAAATTATTGGGGCAAGGAAAGAAAAAAGAAGCACAGGAGTTTTTGACAGTAATATATATAATTGGCGCAGTGCTTGGTTTATTACTCACAGCTATTGTCTTTATATTCCCCGATGAACTTCTTAATTTATTAAATGTGAGTGATAACCTTTATTCTCTTGCAAAAGATTATATGCTTAGCTTAGCAGGTTTTTTAACTCCTGTATTTTTCATGGTATTCATTCAGTCTTTTATGGTAACAGCAGGGCACCCTGTGTTTGGCCTTATATTAAGCCTTGCAGGTGGTGTTACAAATATAATTCTCGATTACATTTTCATTTCGCCCAGCCTATTAAATATGGGCATTACAGGTGCAGGGCTTGCTACCGGTATAGGCAATGCTCTTCCGGGAGCAATTGGTTTTTTATATTTTATATTCAACAGAAAATGCATTTTACATTTTGTGAAGCCAAAACTAAAGATAAAAACTATTGGCGAAAGTATGTTTAACGGATCTTCTGAACTTGTAGGCTCGCTTGCTACATCAATTACAACGCTAATGTTTAATTTTATTTTAATGAGTATAGTAGGCGATGCCGGCGTTGCAGCCATTAGCGTAATTTTATATATACAAATGTTCCAAAATGCTATTTATACAGGTTATACTTTAGGGGTGTCGCCAATTATAGCATTTAAATATGGCGAGGGGAACCACAAAGGATTACACAAAGTTATAATGCAAAGTTTTAAGGTTATTTCAGCAGCTTCTATACTTGTAATTATATTAACGCTACTATTTTCTAATGAAGCAGTAGGTATCTTTATTTCAAGGGATAGTGCAACATTTGAAATGGCAAGGACCGGGCTTTTGTTATTCCTGCCGGCATACTTTTTTATGGGCTTTAACATTTTCTTTTCGGCAATGTTCACATCACTATCAAACGGAAAGGTATCAGCAATAATTTCAGTATTAAGAAGTTTGGTTTTTATTGTAATAGCCCTTTTAATATTACCGCAAATATTTAACCTAAACGGGGTGTGGCTGGCTGTGCCTTTTGCAGAATTCTTAGCAATTATAGTGTCTTTTTATTTCTTTAAAAAGAAAAAGGCACACTATCAATACTAACTATAATGGGAGCAATATTATATGAATTTAATTGAAAAAAATTTATCGAGAAAATTATACAACTACAAAGAAATATGTGCATTTATGAAAAGAGTTTTCCCAAAAGAAGAACTAATTCCGATGTGGCTTATAAGGCTTATGACACTAAAGAAAAAATATGATTTTAAAGTTTATTATGATAACAACTTATTTGTAGGCATTTTGTTTACAATAGAAACTGACGATACACTATTTGTGTTTTACATTGCTGTTAATGACAAAATTCATTCAAAAGGCTACGGTTCAAAGCTATTGAAAGTGTTATTAGACAAATACCCTAACAAGCCTGTTACACTTTTTATTGAAACAATGGACGACAAAACGGCTAATAATTATGCGCAGCGGGTGAAAAGGCTTGCTTTTTATGAGCGAAACGGTTTTGTGCAAACAGGAATAAAAGCCGGCTATAAAACACCTTTTGTCGATATTTTATCAACCGATAAAAATTATGATATTGCAAAGGCCAAAAAACTTATGAAGTCTATACCAATGAAATTATTTTCGTCTAATCAAGATAAAGGGGTAAGTGGCTGATATGGGTGAAATAAGAATTAGTATAATACCAAGGCAAAATTGGGATGCAATTATAGGTTTGTCGGTTCATAATGAGCAGAGTAATTTTATAGAAACTTCCGTGCAGTGTTTAAATGACGCTAAAAACGATGCGTATAATATGAAGTGGAATTTTTATGGTATTTATTTAACTGATACTTTAATAGGCTTTGCAATGCATGGCGAAAACAGGCTTTTATTTTATAAACAAGTATGGCTTGATAGATTTATGATTGATAAAAATTACCAAGGCAAAGGGTATGGCAATAAATCTATGGAGCTAATACTTAAGAAGATGTATGAAGATTATAGTTGCAAAAAAATATATTTGTCGGTTCATGAAGGTAATTACAATGCAATTAGGCTTTATGAAAAATTAGGGTTTAAGAAAACTTTATTCAAAGACCCAAAAGGCGAACGTGTTATGATACACAGAAAGTGAGCTGTTTATTGTTTTTTTACATGTGTTTTTAATTGTGAATTCGTGTTGACTTCATAAACACTTTATGCTATAATCTCGATGTAATATAAATGTAACTTTTTGAAAGTGTACATT
>CAYJHA010000169.1:0-2998 GCA_964369785.1 uncultured Bacteroides sp. | reverse complement strand
TATCAATTAAAACACACGTGAAATTTGAAATGTAGGGGCGACCTGTGGTCGTCCGAAAGAGTGGCGAAATTGCACAAGCATGAAAACATACGCACGCACTGTGTAGGGGCGGCCATCGGCCGCCCGAAAGTGTGGCGATTTTGCACATGGTTAACCTTGGAATGTAATACGTTTCCAAAATTGCAATATCATCTCACTTACAGGCGGGCGGCCAATAACAGCCCATACAATATACATCAACATCATCTAATTCCCTACAAACGATAGCCCAAATCATTAACTAATCTATAATAACTAAAAGCCGAAAGGACAAAAAACCTTGAACAAAAACAGCGAAACAATGCTAACAGCACAAAACATAACATTTTCATACGGTAGCGAGCAAGGCGCAAAAAAAGCTGTGGACGAGCTTACCCTTAACATTGAAAAGGGTGAGTTTATTGCGGTGCTTGGTGCAAACGGTTGCGGTAAAAGCACGCTTGCAAAGCATTTTAATGCCATTTTATTGCCGCAGACAGGCACTGTTTACGTTGAGGACATTTCAACAGCGGAAGAGAGCCGCCTTTTGGAAATACGCCAAAAAGTAGGTATGGTGTTCCAAAACCCTGATAACCAAATTGTTGCAACAATTGTTGAAGAAGACGTGGCGTTTGCACTTGAAAACCTAGGGGTAGAGCCAAAAGAAGTGCGCAGGCGTGTGGACGAAGCAATGAATATGGCCGGCATTTATAAGCATAAAGACAAAGCACCGCATAAACTTTCCGGTGGGCAAAAACAGCGTGTTGCAATAGCCGGTGTTATAGCCATGCGCCCGAACTGCCTTGTGCTGGACGAGTCAACGGCAATGCTTGACCCTATTGGAAGAGAAAAAGTGATGAAAACAGTGCGCACTTTAAACAAAGATTACAACATAACAGTTGTGCACATAACACACTATATGGAGGAAGCCGCCCTTGCCGACAAAGTTTTAGTTATGAACAAGGGCAAAATTGTTATGCAGGGCACACCGAAAGAAGTGTTTAGCCAAAGCGAGCTTGTAAAGCAGTACCGCATTGACGTGCCGCAGTGTACAGAGCTGTGCACACAGCTTACACGCGCAGGCTTTGAAATGCCGAAAGACGTAACAACAGCAGAGGAGTGCGCAAAATATTTGTATGAAGCGCTTATGCCTGTGGGAGAGGAGGCGCCCCGTGGCTGAAATAGTAAAAGTAGAAAATTTGAGCTATGTATATAACAGCGGAATGCCCGATGAAACAGTGGCGCTGAATAACGTTAGCTTTACAATAAACGAGGGCGATTTTGTCGGGGTAATAGGCCCCACAGGTTGTGGCAAATCTACACTTATAACGCACTTTAACGGGCTAAATAAGCCAACAAAAGGCAGTGTGTTTATAAGTGGTGAAGACATTTGGCAAGACCCAAAAAATATTTTAAAATTTAGGTTCATGGTCGGGCTTGTGTTCCAGTACCCCGAATATCAGCTTTTTGAAGAGACAGTTTACAGCGACATTGCTTTTGGCCCGAAAAACATGGGGCTTAGCGAAGACGAGGTTAAAAGCCGCGTTTTACAAGCGGCAGAGTTTTGCGGCCTTAGCGAGGACAAGCTGCAAAGTAGCCCGTTTGAGCTTTCCGGCGGGCAAAAGCGGCGCGCGGCAATTGCCGGCGTTTTGGCAATGCGCCCAAAATTGCTTGTGCTGGACGAGCCTGCCGCAGGCCTTGACCCAGAGGGAAGAGATAAAATTTTGGGGCAAATTCGCGCCTACCACGACGAGGCTAAAACAACAACGGTGCTTGTAAGCCACTCAATGGAGGACATTGCAAAGTATGCCGACAAGGTGCTTGTATTAAACGGCGGCGAAATTGCCATGTACGATAAAACTGAAAACGTGTTTGCAAGGGCAAACGAACTGCTTGAAATGGGGCTTTCAGTGCCCGAAGTTACAAAAATATTTTTGCACCTTAAAAAAATGGGTGTGCCCATTAAAACAGACGTTTACACGGTAAAATATGCCGTAAAAACTATACTTGAAGCGAAGAGCGCACTGCAAAAAAACAGCAATGTTAAAAACGAAGATATGCGAAATGTTCAATCAAACACCACAATAAATAGTGCCGATGATACCGGCATAGCAAGCAATAAAAGCAACCCGAATAACGCAGCAAAGGGGGGCGCTTAATGCTTAGAGATATAACAATAGGCCAGCATTTTGCAGGCAATTCAGCAGTGCATAATATGGACCCACGCTTTAAAATTGTTCTAACAATAGTTTTTGTGGTAATGCTGTTTGTCGTGCCGAATTTCGGCGCCCTCGGCATATCTTTTTTGTTTTTAATTTTGCTTTACGCGGCGTCAAAAATACCCGTTAAAGTTATAGTAAAAAGTTTAAAGCCAATTGTGCCAATTATACTTTTCACAAGCGTATTAAACCTGTTTTTTATGTCAGACGACACAGCACCGCTTTTTTCTTGGGGCATAATTAACATATACAAAGTTGGCATAGAGTACGCAATTTTAATAGCTGTGCGCATAATTTTGCTTATAGCAGGTACAAGCCTTCTAACATACACCACAAGCCCAATTGCACTTACAGACGCAATAGAGCGCCTGTTAAAACCGCTTGCAAAGTTGCGCTTGCCCGTGCATGAGCTTGCAATGATAATGACAATTGCACTGCGTTTTATACCGCTTTTAATAGAGGAAACAGAAAAAATAATGAACGCACAAAAAGCAAGGGGTGCACAGCTTGATTTTGGAAGCCTAAAACAGCGCGTTGCGGCGCTTGTGCCTGTGCTTATACCGCTGTTCATATCGGCATTTCGCCGTGCAGACGAGCTTGCAATGGCTATGGAGTGCCGCTGTTACCACGGCGGTGAGGGGCGCACACGTATGAAACAGCTGCATATTAAACCGTCTGATTTGTTTTTAACAATTTTTTGCGTTTTAATTTTTGTTTTAATGGGCGCTTCAAGCATTTGGTTTGAAAGAATTGGTTATTAG
>CAYJHA010000168.1:0-3028 GCA_964369785.1 uncultured Bacteroides sp. | reverse complement strand
TTTGGGAGAGCTGTCAATCTCGGATTGACTGAGAGGGCGCTCTTTAAGTTGACAGCATTGGTTGCCCCGCCCAAAATGCTACAATTTTTGCACTAATCCTAAAACAATAAACAGACCATACAATTAACAATTTAAATTTTTCATAATTAAAACAATAAAATACAAAACAAAAAGGAGACTATAATTATGGCAACACCAACACCCCATATAAGCGCAAATGTTAACGATTTTGCAAAAACAATTTTAATGCCGGGAGACCCATTAAGGGCTAAGTTTATAGCCGATACATTTTTGAAAGATGTAAAGCAAGTTACAGGCGTTCGCGGTATGCTGGGCTTTACAGGCACATACGGCGGCGAAAAGGTGTCTGTAATGGGCAGTGGCATGGGTATGCCGTCAATAGGCATTTACTCATACGAGCTTTTCACGCAGTACGGCGTTGAGAATATTATTCGCGTTGGCTCTTGCGGCTCTTACAGCGAGAGCGCAAAGATTTTTGATGTTATTCTTGCAAGTGCGGCTTACAGCGAGAGCAACTATGCCTTTGTGCAAAGTGGCTACGACAAAGACCTTACATACCCCGGCAAAGCGCTGAACGACAAAATTAAAGACGCCGCAAAAAAACAAGGCAAACCACTTGTAGAGGGCGTTATTCACTCAAGCGACGTTTTTTACAGAGAAGACAAAACACCGTACTGGCAAAAATTGCGAGACGAGAAAGGTTGCCTTGCAGTTGAAATGGAAAGCTTTGCGCTGTTCCACAACGCGGCCGTAACAGGCAAAAATGCGGCGTGCCTTTTAACAGTGTCAGACAGTTTTACATCGCACGAGGCAACAACTTCACAGCAGCGTGAAACAAGCTTTACGGCCATGATGGAAATTGCACTGGGTGCAATTTAAGCATAACTTGCCGCACGGCGCTTTGCGTAACATTCAAATTTGATTTTGGAGAAAATAAACAACATGAACGAAAACGATATTAAAAAATTGATAAGCCAAGCGTTTGAAGCAATGCAAAACGCTTACACGCCGTATTCCGGCTTTAACGTGGGCGCGGCGCTTCTTTGTGAAAACGGCAAAGTGTACAAGGGCTGCAACATAGAGTGCGCAACGTTTTCGCCAACAAATTGCGCCGAAAGAACAGCGCTTTTTAAAGCCGTTAGCGAGGGCGAGCGCAAGTTCAGCGCAATTGCAATAGTTGCAAAGCGCACAGACGGCCACGACGACGGCACAATTACGTCGCCTTGTGGTGTGTGCCGCCAAATGCTATATGAGTTTTGCACCGATGATATGCTTGTTGTAATGGCAAAAAGCGAGACAGACTATAAAGCGATGACTTTGGGCGAGCTTTTGCCGCATGGCTTTGGGCCACATAAACTTTTGTAATAATTTTTTTGGCGTAAACTGTTGAAAAATCAGTGAAAATTCGTTATAATAGTACGTAGTCGAATATAATTTATATCGGCTGTTAATAAAGGTGTGCCACCCGCTAAAACTAGGTGGTAGCCACGTTGCATAAAATCTCTGCAAAACGCCGTCGGCAGGGGTTTGAGTTTACGCACTGTGGCACGGCGGCAGAATGGAGATTAAGAATGAAAAAACTAATAGCACTATTACTTGTATCATTGCTATGCCTAACGGCACTTGCAGGTTGCGGCGCACCGGCCGACGACACAAAAGAACTAGCACTTATCACAGACATTGGCACAATTGATGACAAATCATTCAACCAAGGCTCATGGGAAGGCCTTGCACAATACGCTGAAGAGAACGACATTTCTCACCAGTATTATCAACCGACAGAGAAATCAGACGATGCATACCTTGCAGCTATTGACCTTGCAGTTTCAAACGGCGCAAAACTTATAGTTACACCGGGCTTTTTGTTCGAAGTACCTATCTTTATTGCACAAGACACATACCCGGACGTTAAATTCGTTTTAATCGACGGTAACCCACACAACGCAGATTACAGCGTTTTCAACACAGCTGAAAACACAGTAGGTATTACATACGCTGAAGAGCAAGCAGGCTTCCTTGCAGGTTACGCAGCTGTTATGGACGGCAACACAAGCCTTGGCTTTATGGGCGGCATGGCAGTTCCTGCTGTTGTAAAATTCGGATACGGCTTTGTACAAGGCGCTGAATATGCAGCAATGGAAATGGGCCTTGAAGAAGGCGCTATTAGCATGAAATACCACTACACAGGCGGCTTTGAGGCAACACCTGAAGTTCAAACAATGGCTGCTTCTTGGTACAACGAAGGCACACAGGTTATCTTCGCTTGCGGCGGTGCTGTTGGTAACTCTGTTATGGCAGCAGCTGAGGCAGAGGGCGCAAAAGTTATCGGCGTTGACGTTGACCAATCAGGCGAGAGCGATACAGTTATAACATCGGCAATGAAAGGCCTTGGCGTTTCTGTTTACGATTCTATAACAGCTTTCTATAACGACGAGTTCCCGGGCGGCCAAAACCTAGTGTTTGACGCAGCGAACGACGGCGTTTCAATAGCAATGGAAACAGCTAAGTTCGACACATTCGCACAAGCTGATTACGACGCTATATTCGAGAAACTTGCAAACGACACAGACGGCGTTGCAAGCGGCATTGTTAACACACCTTCAGCTGATAACTTTGTTACATCATCAGACATAGCACTAAGTGCAGTTGTTATGGACGAGATTGCTTAAGATATTAATTAGCTTAAGCGTTAAAAAACAAAAATACAGCTATTAAATAGCACAATAAAAAGCAGTGGCGAAATTAACAAATTTCGCCACTGCTTTTATACTGTCAAAACCTATATTCAAAAAACATGTTTCGTCAAAATTCACAAACCAAAAGGATGAAATGTAGGGGTCGGCGTCAAGGGCGTGCCCGAAAAGCACTACTAATGCCTTTAAAACGGGGCGTCGAGGACGCCGCCCCCTACAAATGACATCATGATTTTGTGAAATATTTTGGGGGGATACCTTTTTAATAAATTCCTATTCAATAAGCGCTTAATATTATAAAATAATCGAGTTTC
>CAYJHA010000167.1:0-3063 GCA_964369785.1 uncultured Bacteroides sp. | reverse complement strand
AGGACGCCGCCCCCTACAAATGACATCATAATTTTTTGCAACTTTTTTAGTGCATGGGTTTTTCGCCAATATTGTTTACACCAGCACCATTTTATCGGTAAAGGCTGTGCCGCATGGTAATGTTTTCTCCATACAAAGCGCGGCTAAATCTTGCGCATTGCAGTGCGCCGCAACCACTTTTTGCACAGCTTCAGCGTGCTTAATACTGTCGGCGGTTTGCTCGCTTTCGCCATTTTTTGCGCCTGCAAGTGCCGCAAAAGAATGCGATATATTAAGTGTGCTTAACTTTTTAATTTCGCGCAATGCGCTTAGCCCTGCGCCGCTTGCACCTGCTATGTGCACAAACGGCACAAGGCTTGGCAAGTCGCTTTTATAATTCAGCGCCGAATCAAGCACAAGGCGCCTAATTCTTGCGTGAGTGTAGCGCTTGCTTTTTAACTCAGAGTATAATTCGTGCAAATTATTACACTTTTGAACGCTTTTATATAGCTTGTTGTCAAGCCCCTCACCGGCAAGCCTAATTTGTGAAAACTGCTCTTTAGTCATGCCGCGCAAGCGAGACAGCAAAGCCGTTTCAACTTTTTGTGCATTTATAAACTGCCCTGTTTTTACAGCGCTTTTATAAATTTCAGCGCATACTTTAGGAACGTAAGTAAACATTTGCTCTTGCTTGCCGTGTGTAAAAAGCTCCCTCAATGCTGTTGCGCTGGCTATGTTTGCGCTTGAGTTTGTGATTGTGTTTGAATTTACGTTTTCGTCGGCAGTGAATTGCCCACTTTTTAAGCTAGCGCCCGTAATTAATTTAGCGCTTTCGTTCTCTTCGCTGCCCAAAAAGGCTTGTGTGCTTTTGGCTTTGGCAAGCGGCTCGTCATGGTTTGCGCCTTTCCTGTAAATTACAAACGGGCGCGGCATTTTATTTGGCAATTTTATTTTGCACGGCAGAACGTCTTTTACAGGCAAGCAATTTTTAGCGAAGTGCGTTATTTCAGCTTGCGTGTAATTGCACTGAAAATTTGCACTATAAAAATTTATTAGCGCCCTGCAATACTCAATGCCTAAAATGTTGTTTGGGCGGCTTAAAAATTGCGCATTTTTAATGCCAAACGCTTTTGCTGCGCTTTCCCTTGCTTTGGCATACGTTATGCCGCCGCCTAAATGCTGCTTTAAAGTTTCGTTATACATAGGCGTGTTAAGCGCCTGTGCAATGCTTAAAAATTCTTCGCCGGCCAAAAATTCATTTCCGGAGTTTAATTTTTCTGCTGCGTTAAATTCGCCTGTGCCCTCAGCGCCAAAGCACAAAACGTCGCAAACGCCCAGGGCACACAGCAAGTAAACGGCGGCGCCGGCAAACCCCTCGGCAGATTTGCATGCGTACGGCGCCGGAAGTGTGATAACCAAATCTGCCCCGGCACAAAGCGCCGCTTTAACACGCACATTAAAAGGGAAAAGCGCAAAACTGCCGCGCTGAACAACGGCGGGGCTCATAACGCATATTATAGTGCCGAAACCTTGCCGCCGCAGCGTTTCTATTTGGTGTAAATGCCCGTTGTGAAACGGGTTGTACTCTGCAATAATGCCCGCTGTTTTCATATTTGGCCGTCCTTTTTAAAATATGTATAAACTGCACGTATTAACGTCAATTTAGTGTGTTAAAAAAATAACATTCAACAAAAGTTAGCTTTTGTGAAAATGTATGCTTGAAAAAGTATATTATTCATTATATAATATATCATGTAATAAAAAAAGTGCTTTTGCACGAATTTGGAGGCTTTAACAAAAAAATGAACATATTAATAATCAACTGCGGTTCCAGCTCACTTAAATATCAGCTGATAGACATGACGAACGAGAAAGTGATGTGCAAAGGTAACTGCGAGCGCGTAGGCCTTGATGACAGCTTCGTTACGCACAAGGCGAACGGCAAAGAGTTTAAAGTAGAGTGCGATTTCCCCACGCACACAGAAGCTTTTATGAAAGTTGTTTTGCTTATGACAGAGGGCGACAGCGCAGTTATAAGCGGCAAAGAGGCTATTGACGCCATTGGGCACAGGGTTGTGCAAGGCGCTGAATACTTTACAAAAAGCGAAATAGTAACAGATGAAATTATAGATAAAATTGAAGAGGTTGCACCGCTTGCACCCGTGCACAACCCTGCGCACGTTCAAGGTTTGCGCAGTGCAAAAACAGTTTTTGGCGAAGGTGTTCCGAACGTTGTTGTTTTCGACACAACTTTCCACCAAACAATGCCGCCTAAAGCTTATATGTACGCTATACCGTATGAATTTTATGAAAAATATTCTATTCGCCGCTATGGCGCACACGGCACAAGCCACAGGTATGTTTGCTTGCGTGCGG
Organism: uncultured Bacteroides sp.; assembly: GCA_964369785.1. Lineage (GTDB taxonomy): Bacteria > Bacillota > Clostridia > Oscillospirales > Ruminococcaceae > Ruthenibacterium. Next base: position 708 of record CAYJHA010000167.1, on the reverse strand, counting down.
CAGAGTACCTTGGAAAAGGCCGCGATGAATTGAAAATGGTTACATGTCACCTTGGCAACGGCAGCAGCATAGCCGCAATTGACGGCGGAAAGTGCGTTGACACAAGCATGGGCCTTACACCGCTTTGTGGCGTGCTTATGGGCACACGTTGCGGCGACATTGACCCGAGCGTTGTTACATACCTAGAGCAAAAAATTGGCATTCACGGGCAAGAAATGGCAGACTTTTTAAACAAAAAATGTGGGCTTTTGGGCCTTTCGGGCGTTTCAAGCGACAAGCGCGATGTTGAAAAAGCGGCGGCCGCAGGCAACGAGCGCGCAAAACTTGTTAGCGAAATGCTAGACTACCAAATTAAAAAATACATTGGCAGTTATGCCGCGGCAATGGGCGGAATTGATTGCCTTGTGTTTACAGGCGGCATAGGTGAAAATGAGAGGAAGATACGTGAAAACGTATGTAAAAACATGGAGTTCCTCGGCATAGAAATTGACACCGAGAAGAATGTGCCCGGCACAGGTGATAGCGACGTGCTTGAATTTTCTACAAAAAACAGCAAAGTTAAAGTACTTGCTGTTTGCACCAACGAAGAGCTTATGATTGCAAGGGACACAAAAAGGCTTGTTGAGCTTAAAAATTCAAATATTGAAGTAAAGTAAGAATTAAAAGACTGTGCTGTAATTATCATTACGCACAAAAATTGTAGGGGCG
>CAYJHA010000166.1:0-3168 GCA_964369785.1 uncultured Bacteroides sp. | reverse complement strand
AATTTTACCTGCCAACCTCGCTAAGCAGTAGCCCTTCGTTGTGCTCTTGCGCCCATGTTATGTTCCATGCACTTGTGAAAAGCAATAGCCTGCGCTGTTTAAAGTCTTCAACGCGCTTTGTGTCGCTTGTAAGCGAGAGCTTTTTAATGCTAAAGTCATCGCTCTCTTCGTTGTCTATCCAGCGAATAAAGCTATAAGGCAATTTGTTAATGCGCGTGTCTACGCCGTACTCGTTTTTGAGCCTGTAATCCAGCACTTCAAGTTGCAATTCGCCCACTACGCCCACAATTACTTCTTCCATGCCGCCGTCAAGCTCTTTAAAAATTTGTATGGCGCCCTCTTGGGCTATTTGCTCAATGCCTTTAACAAACTGCTTGCGTTTCATTGTGTCCACTTGTGAAACACGCGCAAAATGCTCGGGTGCAAATGTAGGTATACCGTCATATTCAAGCGCGTTTCTGGCGTTTGTTATTGTGTCGCCTATTGAAAAAAGCCCCGGGTCAAACAGGCCTATAATGTCGCCTGCATACGCTTCGTCTACTGTTTCTCTGCCGTCTGCCATTAGCTGTGTGCTTTGCGTCAGCTTCACTTTTTTGCCTGTTTGCACGTGCGTTACGTCCATTCCACGCTCAAACTTGCCGCTTACAATTCGCAAAAACGCAATGCGGTCTCTGTGCGCTTTGTTCATGTTCGCCTGTATTTTAAACACAAACGCTGAAAAATCGGGGAACGTAAGTGGGTCTATAACCTTGCCCTCGCACTTTCGCGCAAGCGGCGTTGTGCTTAGCTTTAAAAAGTTTTCTAAAAACGGCTCTACGCCAAAATTTGTAAGCGCACTGCCAAAAAACACAGGTGTAAGTTTTCCGTCGTCTACAAGCTGTTTGTCAAATTCATACGACGCACCGTCCAAAAGCTCTATGTCGTCTTTCAGTGTGTTGTGCAAATCTTCACTTAAAAGCTCGTTTAAGTTTTCATCGCCCAAATGTGCCGAAATTTTCTTTGCTTGCCCTGCGCCAACTTTGCCTGTGTGTTCAAAGGCAAGAATTTCTTTGTTAACCCTGTCGTAAACGCCTTTAAACTCTTTGCCGCTTCCTATTGGCCAGTTCATTGGGTATGTTTGAATTTCAAGAACTTGCTCAAGTTCCTCCAGCAAATCGAAAGCATTTTGTGCGTCCCTGTCCATTTTATTTACAAACGTAAAAATGGGTATGCCGCGCATGGCGCAAACTTTAAACAGCTTTTTCGTTTGCGCCTCAACGCCCTTTGCGGCGTCTATAACCATAACGGCGCTGTCTGCCGCCATAAGTGTTCTGTACGTATCTTCGCTAAAATCTTGGTGGCCGGGCGTGTCGAGAATATTTATACAGCGGCCGCTGTACTCAAACTGCATAACGCTTGATGTAACGGAAATGCCGCGCTGTTTTTCTATTTCCATCCAGTCAGACACAGCGGCACGTGCGCCTTTTTTGCCTTTTACAATGCCTGCTTGCTGAATTGCGCCCCCGTATAAAAGCAGTTTTTCGGTAAGCGTTGTTTTGCCGGCGTCCGGGTGCGAAATAATAGCGAACGTGCGCCGTTTTTGTATCTGTGCTATAATGTCTTCCAAGTTAAATGCTCCTTAAATAATGTTATTATTCCCCGTCGTCCATAATTTCAAGCCCTTTTTTCGGTGTGGGGCGTGAGTCTCCATGTTTTACAAACAGCATTGTAATAAAGCTACCCACAACAAAAACAGTTGCGTACGGGAACAAAATGCGCATACCCATTTCGTCCATTAAAAAGCCGCTTAAAACAGGCGTTAATATTTGTGCAGACATGCTAACGGTGTAGTAGTAACCTGTATATTTGCCAACGTCGTACCCACCTGAAAGCTCTACCACCATGGGGTAGCTGTTAACGTTTATAAACGCCCAGCCAAAGCCTGCGAATATGAAGAAAATGTACACCCAAATTGTAATTGATGTGAAGAAAATACCGGCGACAAACGCTATTGTTAGCATTACTATACCCATTAAAATTGTTTTCTTGCGCCCAAAGCGTGAGGCTATAAAGCCAACAGGCAAATACGCAATAATTGCCGCCGCAGTACATGCTAAAAGCACGTTTGCAAAGTCGCCCTGTAAAACTATTGTGGCGTAGCGGCTAAATGCCGACGTAACGGCGTTGTAGCCGAAAAACCACAGGAATATACTAGACAAAATAAGAAGAAAACTTTTAAGCACGGGCGCAGGCAGTTTTTTGCTTGCACTGCCGCTAGTGCCGCTGTTTTCGGTGCTTTCCTCGGCGCCTTCGTCATAATTTATGCCTGCCGCCTCGCTCTCTTGTTTCATAACGGAAACACAAAGCGGCTCTTTAATTTTCCAAAAAAGCACTGCAATGCACAGCGCCATAACAACGCCCAGCACTACAAAAATTTGCATGTAAGCCGCGTCTTCGCCGCTTGTGGGGAAAATGTTCATTGTTAACAGCATTAAAATGCCGCCTGTTGCACCCATTAAATTTATAATGGCGTTGCCCTTACTGCGAAGTGGTTTTGGCGTAACATCTGGCATTAATGCAACGGCAGGGCTTCTGTAAATTGCCATTGACACAAGTGATAGGCCAAGGCCTGCTAAAAATAATATAAGGTTATTTTGCCCCTCGCCTATGGGCATTAACATCATAAAAATTATAGCAAGGAAACTGCCCACCAGTATGTACGGCATACGCCTGCCAATAGCAGTGCGCGTATTATCGCTTAATTTGCCGAAAAGTGGCAACATAAACAGCGCAAGAACATTATCAAGCGCCATAACAACGCCTATGTTTGTGTTGTTCATGCCGAAAGTTGTCTCGAGCATTAGGGGGATAATTGTGTCGTACACTTGCCAGAAAGCTGACAGTGACATGAACGCCATGCCGACTAGTATAGTGCGTTTGTAGTTTAATTTCATGGTTTTATTTTCCTTTTCGTTTAGAGATTAGAGATTAGCTGTTAGATGTTAGATGTTAGTTGATTTAGCATTACAGTGTTTCGGGCGGCGAAACGCCGCCCCTACACGTTTAGTTGTTAGTTGTTAGATGTTAGTTGCCTTGTATTGCGGTGTTTCGGGAGGCCGATGACCGCCACTACTAATGCTGTCAACTTAAAGAGCGCCCTCTCAGTCAATCCGAGATTGACAGCTCTCC
>CAYJHA010000165.1:0-3275 GCA_964369785.1 uncultured Bacteroides sp. | reverse complement strand
TTTCGAAAGGCGTTAATCTTTATGTTCACTTAAAAAATGACACAAGAGAATTTGATTTAAAAGTAACATTTAAAAATATTGGTGGCAAATCAAACTCTACATACACAGTTTCGTATAATGCAGGCGATACAATAGCATACCCATCGGCTGTTAGCTCAACAGCACCAAGCCTTGTTCATCATGACAACACAAGCTATGTTTTTATGGGCTGGGAAGTTGGAAAAAATTATAACCTACCTACCGCTAAAACATTTAACATAAAAGATTTTTATGCCGGTAATGAATCAGGCACAAAAACAGTAACGCTTACTGCTGTTTATGCACAGCCGAACTCAGACAAACTTGTGAACACTTATACAGTTGTGTATAAAGATGATAGCAACAAAACAATATCCCCTGAAACCATAGTAGAATTGCCGATATATAATGATATAGATGGTGAAGTTTCAAAAACTGTTATATTCCCAACTATAAGTGGTTATACAATAAGTGGTTATACACCTGCAGGCGGACAAAAAGTTGAAAACGCAACTTCACTTACAATTAATAATAAAACTCATGCTTCGGGCACAACTTTTACAGTAAATTATGAAAAGAATACAGACACTGCCTACTATGAAGTTAAAGTTTTAGTAGAAGATGTAAATGGCGCTTTTGTTCAAGACTTAACTAAAACTGTAAAAGGCACAGCGAAAGACGGCGATACTATTGATTATAAAACATTAGCTGCTTCAATTACACCTGCGGGCTTTGAGTATGACGCAGTAAAGACTGAAGGTGTAAACGGCAATGTATCAATAGAAGCTGACTCAGCTTCGCACACATTAAATAAACCATTGGGAATTACAATAGCCTTTAAAAGAACTGAAGTTACAATAACTTTTAAAGATAATAGCGGCGGTGAACTTGCTGAAATATCAGGAAAATACGGCACACCTATAACCTTGCCGGCTGCTGTAGCGTCACAAAAATTATTTGATGATGCCCCCGTCAGTGGTACATTTACAGGCCTTGTTTCAGATAGTGGCGAAGCAATAACAATTTACAGCAGTGGTTATAAATATAAAAACTTCCCTGCAACTTTCCCGGCAAAAGATGTTAGTTATATGACAACATACGCAAATTCAACAGATAACGACACAATTAAAGTAAAATTTTTAGCTAACGGCGGAACCTTACAAGGAAATAATGATGTTCAATATATATTCCACTTTGAAGTAGGCAACGTGTTCAAAGCGCCAACCGCAAATTATGACGGGCATGAACTTGTTGGCTGGGTGGTTGACAAGAACGGCAACGGCAAAATAGGTAACAACGAAGTTGAGTATACAGGCTTTGGCCAACAAGTTACACAAGACCTTGTAGATGAAAAAACACTGACGCTAATTGCTAAATGGGCGCCAACAAGTGCAAGTGCATATTATGCAGTGGAGCACAAGTTTGCAAACGACAACAACCCAACATATATCACATACCATGAAGTAGCAGTGGGCGATGTATTAACACAGGCAAATGTATTTGCTAATAAGCTCACTTCCGTTCAGCTTGTTTCAAACGCAGGCTGGAATGCACAAAATACATATATAATGCAAAGCAGTGCAATGGCTTCGGGCTTTGATAGCTTTGCAGATGGCGATGCATTAACCCAAGCCGACATTAGCAGCGTATATACTTCATCTGAAGATATTAAAACTGTGGCGACAATTACTTACACTAAAACAGAGGGTGTATACCCTTACACTGTTAGATATGTTTATGAAGACGAAAACGGTGTATATCAAGACATACAAACTGAAATAGACAGAAGCAAAAACAAAAAACAATATGCAACAGAGTACGTTGTTGATATTACAAATTATGAATTCCAAGAAGTTCTTGTTGATGGCGAAAAAGTTAAAATTGCATCAAACTACTTAACTATAAACGCAGAAGAAGACAAAGTAATTACATTTGTTTATAAAGAGCTTACTAAAAAAGAAGAATACACAATAAACGTTTTTTACACAGATGGCACCGGCAATAAAGTCGAAGTAACAGACACAGCAAAAGAAGTTGTTGGCATGGCACTTAATGCTAAAAACACAACTTTCGTACAAAACGTTTTAAGCGGAAAATATGATGATTTAGCAAACGACAGAATTTTTGCAGGCCGTACAATAAAATCTACAAGTGTAACTACAAAAATAATTAAAGACGACGCAGCACAAAACGTATTTAACATAGAGCTTAGCAACACAGCAGACTTAGACGATGCTTACGATGTAATAAATGCAAAAAACATAGTGCATACGTTTGACAACACACCTGTTGCAAGCGCAGATGTAGATATTAATGACAGGTTTGTAGTTAAAGACGCAAGTGGTAACCGGCTAACCGGCTTTACGGTTCTTTACAGTTTAGATGGTGCAACAGGTAGCTATACCGACCTTGAAAATTTGAATTTAATAAATGCAACCGACGATGAAACTATTTGGTTTAGAATTAATCATCCATCTTATTCGGGCGGCATAAAAGGGCAAGTTAAGGTTAATATTGTACGCAAGCCAATTACAATTACAGTGCCAAATGCACAAACAACACAGGGCACAGCCCTTACTCAGGCACAAATAGATGCACTTGAGGCAGACGTTCAAAGCCAAATTAGCAGTGCTACAAGCGGTGATACCAATCTTCACAATAAGTTGACATCAACTACACTTAGCTACAATGCAAACCTACTAACAAGCGCTGTGGCAACTGCCGGCACAACGCAAGACCTATTTGGCCTTGTTTACAACGGAACAAACCAAACAGTAAGCGGCGCAACATATAACATGGGCAACTACCAAGTAACAGTTTACCACGGCGACTTGATAGTTAACACGATAACTTCGAATACTGAAAGTTCAGGCACAACAGACGCGACAGCTGCGGCAGCTGCGCCTGTGGCAGCATTACTTGCAGCAGCGCCTGCGGCAGTACCTGCGGCAACACCTGTTGCAACACCTGCAGCAACGCCTGTGGCAGAAGTAGAAACAACTGACATAGACGATACGCAAGTTCCACAAGCGGCAACGCCTGAAACAACACAAGAAACAACAGACATAGGCGAAACACAACTGCCAACAGCAGCGGCACCTGAGCAAGAAAGCGCAAACTATTGGCCATGGCTAATAGCACTAGTTTTACTTGCAGGCGGCACAGTATATGTTGTAAACAGAAAAATTCGCAAAAAAGCAGTTGAAGGCGAAGATTTAGACGAAGAAATTTAATAATTAAGCGCCGAAACACAAAAA
>CAYJHA010000164.1:0-3293 GCA_964369785.1 uncultured Bacteroides sp. | reverse complement strand
ATAATGACGAAAAGCTAAACCTTTTTAAACACTCTGCAACGGGCGGCCAATGGCCGCCCGTTCAGCGTGTTAAAAAAATAATTCAAAAACAAACACCTAACCGCCCTAGCCGGCATTTTCTAGCAATGCCTCATTGTCGTCGGGTAATTGCGCTGTCATTTCAGGCACTACCTCTTCTTCAACAGGTGTTTCAACTTTCGTTTCGCTTGCCACAACGGCGGTTAAGTAAAACTCGCCGTTGTCGTGACGCTCGAAAATATAGTCTTGGTACTTAATGGGCTGTATTATGGTGTCGTATGGCAAATCATAGCCTACGGTAAGCCTTCTTCCGCTTCCTTCTCGTGTTAATTCTTGTGCAATGGGCGTGTAGTTAAACGTAGGGCTTGTAAGTGGCATTAAATATGCCTCTTTTTCGGGCACGTACGTGAACAAAATTTGCCCACTTGTAAACGTTATATAATTAAATTTTTCATCGGGGCCAAATAAAATTTGTGCCGAGGCATTTATGTCCTCAATTGGCAAATACATCTGCCCGTTTTCGTCTCGCTCGAAGTCATCGTCCTCATTTGTATCAATAGCTTGAAGCATTGCAGCGTACAAAAGTGTGTCTGTCGGTGCGTCTGCTAGGCTTTCAAACGGTAGCGTGTCAAGCGCAACAAGGTATTTAACGCGTTCTTCAAAAAGTGGCAATTCGTCAGAAATATCAAACGCACCACGCACAAGGGATATGCCGCCCGACATAAATGAAATTATGCCTATCACCACAAAAAAAAGTACTGCCACGCCAAGCGCCTGCCTAAACCTGCGGCGGCGGCGAAGCTGCAAGTTTTTTGCAACTGTATTTGAAACTTTTTTTCTTGTATCTGCCATGTGTAATACTCCAGTCTTGCGCAACAATTGCGCCTGTATAGTAAACGCATAAACGCAAAATTTGCATTTTTGCACATAATGTGTTAAAAATAGTATATAACGTTTTAATTGTACCACATATTAAAAAAAAATGCAAAACTGTGAAAATGAGTGCCTATTAACATTATATAATATAGCAAAAATTTATTTGTCGAAACAAACAACGAACATTAGGAGAAAAATATGAGTGAAAAAAACAACTTGCTGTACTTTGACAAAGTGGCAGAAGATTATACAGAAAATGAAGAGAGCGCAGAGTACATATTTGACGACTCACCGCTTGAAGTGGCACTTTTTGCGGCAGATTGCAAGCAGTATGACATAGACAAAAGCTTAGACGAACTTGAATCGCTTGCAAACGCTTGCGGAATGAGCGTTGTAGTGCAAGTTGTGCAAAACAGGCAAAGCATAGACACAGCAACATATTTAGGCGAGGGCCGCCTTGCCGAGGGGCGCCTTTTGTGCATAAACTCAGGCGCAAAACGTGCAGTGTTTGACGGCGAGCTTACAGGCACACAAATACGCAACATAGAGCAAATTTTGGAAATACCCGTTATAGACAGAACAATGCTTATACTTGAAATTTTTGCACGGCGTGCCATAACGGGCGAGGGTAAACTGCAAACTGAACTTGCAACACTGCAATATCGCTTGCCACGCCTTGCAGGGCTTGGGCAAAGCCTTTCACGCCAGGGCGGCGGTGGCGGCGGCGGTGGCGGTGCACGCCGTGGCGCAGGCGAAAGCAAGCTTGAATATGACCGCAGGCACATACGCCGCCGCATAGACACATTGCGCCAAAAGCTGAAAGATACGCAGTTCAGGCGTGAGCAAACACGAAAAAGCCGAAAGAAAACAGGCATTTCTATAATTGCCGTTGTGGGCTACACAAACGTTGGCAAAAGCAGCTTGCTTAACAAAATTTGCGGCGCCACAGTAATGCAGGCAGACATGCTTTTTGCAACGCTTGATGCAACGGCAAGAAGCACACGCCTGCCAAGCGGGCTTGACGTTGTTATGATAGACACGGTTGGTTTTGTAAGCAGGCTTCCGCACAGCCTTGTGAATGCATTTAAAAGCACGCTTGAAGAGGCGGCCTTTGCCGATGTTATTTTAAAAGTGTGCGACGCCGCAAACACCGACAGTGACACACAGCTAGCAGTTACTAACGAGGTGCTAAGCGAATTGAAGTGTGACGATATACCATACATTACTGTTTATAACAAGATAGACAAAGTGCAAGGCGCCACACTTTTTGATACGTCTGCCGTTGCGGTTAGCGCCAAAACAGGTGAGGGCATTGACGATTTGCTTATAAAAATTGACGAAGCACTGTCAACACGGCTTAGCCTAATTAGCGTGCTTTTGCCGTACGATAAACTTTCACTGGCGGCCATTATACGCGAGCACGGCAGTGTTGTGCAAGAAGAGTATAGAGATGACGGCGTTTACATAAAAGGCAAGGTGCGAGTGGAAGATTTGCACGAGTTTGAACAGTTTGTTTTATGATTGCTATTGTAATGCAATAATTCGCCCTACAAAGGCGTGTAATATATAGGCAGGCGCTGTGAAACCCATGGCATTTGCCGAAAGGAGTAGCCGTTATGGCAAAAAGCACAGTATTAAAAGAACCGGACGCTATACTGGAAAAGTACGCAGACATGGTGTTTCGCACGGCATTTGCGCTTACAAAAAACAGGCAAGATGCAGAGGACGCCGCACAAGATACGTTTATATCGCTAATACAAAATGCGCCCGAGTTTGAGAGTGAGGAGCACCAAAAAGCATGGCTTCTTCGTGTTGTTACAAACAAGTGCAAAAGCCTTTTTCGCACAGTTTGGCACAGCCGCACACAGGGTATAGAGGAAAACACAGCAAGCTTTAACATGACAACAGACGAGAGCGGCGTTGTAAATGCGGTGAACTCGCTAAGCCAAAAGTATAAAGAAGTTGTTTATTTATATTACATAGAGGGGTACAGCGCAAAGGAAATTGCGGCTGTGCTTGATATTTCGCAAAATACGGTGTTGTCGCGCATGTCTCGTGCACGGCATATGCTAAAAGATATATTAAAGGAAACGGAGGGCGAGAGCATTGTTTGAACAAAATTATAAAAGCGCAATGGAAAAAGTTACGCCCTCTGAAAAGTGGAGAGGCGACACGCTTGAAAAGATGAAGCAGGCGCAAAAGGAAAAAGCTAGCGGCGCAGAAAATATTAACGCTGTAAACAGCGGCGCAAACACAGCTGAAAAGAAAATTATTCGCACAAATAAAGGCTTTTTTAGCGTAAAATCGCGTAGAAATATAATTGCGGCGGCGGCAATTGCGCTTATTGCACTGCCGGCAATGTATGTTATGTTTATGGTTAGCACGCCCATGATGAGCGA
>CAYJHA010000163.1:1839-3308 GCA_964369785.1 uncultured Bacteroides sp. | reverse complement strand
ATTGATGTAGGTAAGTTTGGGATGTTTACATTATTACAAGGTGGCAATATGAAACGTGCATCTGATTATTTTAAAGAGCATGGGACACACAGCACCTATAATAATTATTAATCCTATAATTTATAAATATTAATTTTTAAGGAGTAAAAAATTATGAAAAAGAAATTGTACACTATTTTGGCGCTATTGATAGCATTATCGCTAATGCTTTCGGCTTGTGGCGCACCTGCGAGCGAAGAAACTACAGCGAGCGAAGAAACAGCAACAAGCACAGAAGAAAGCACAGAAACAGACGCACAGGCAACTGAAGAAGAAGTAACTCTTAATTTTTTAGGTTTCAAACACGGTTCTGAAATTGGTAATATGTATGAAATTATTGAAGGTTTTGAGGAAGAATACCCCTATATTACAGTTGAGTATGAGGGCATAAGCACAGAGAGCGGATATACAACAGTTATGAATACTCGCCTTAATTCAGGTTCGGATTTAGATGTGTTTATGATTTTTGGTTCAATGCCTGACCTTATTGACGGAGGACATCTTTTAGATATTTCTGATACAGACTATGTACAGCGCTTACCTGATTCTTTAAAAACATTTGTTAGCCAAGACGGCAAACAATACGCTTGCTATGCAAACAGCGCAGCAATGGCGTTATTTGTAAATAAAACAATGCTTGAAGAGCACGGCATTGCAACACCTACAAACTGGGATGAATTCATTGCAGCTTGCGATGAGCTAAAAGCGGCAGGAGAACTGCCTATGGTAATGGGCAATGAAATTGGTTGGTCGCCGCTTGTTATCACATATTGCATGACAAATGCACGTTTGCAAAACAGCGGAGAACTTGAATCAGCTGAGGCGGCTTTACTTTCAGGCGAAATGGAAGCAGGCGATATGTTCTTAGATGCCTTTAATGAACTTGCTATGATGCGTGAAAATGCATATTATAATGTAGACACAGCAGAGGGTATGCTTTGGAATGAAGAAACTTTTGCATCATTTGCAAACGGCGATGCAGGGTTTATGATTGGTGGTTCTTGGCAAGTGGCACAACTTAATAATTTAGAGGATAATGACCTGAATTATGAAGTTGTTGCTTTCCCCGGACAAATAGAGGGAGAGGCTATTGGTACATTACTACCTGCAATTCCAATGGCGATTAACGCAAACAGCGAAAACCTTGAAGAAGCAAAATTATTTATGGATTATTTCTTTAGAGATGAAAATTCTAAAGCATGGTCTGAAAGCCAAGCAGCTATGAGCCCATTAAGTGGAATTACTGTTGAACTTGCAGAGGAACTTGCACCGTTTATTGAAACTGTTGCAGCAGGCAATGGTGGCCCATATGAGCTAAAAACAATTGCAGACTTCGAAATGCAAGAAACTATCAAGGCTGCGGCACAATCTGTTATTTCAGGCGATAAAACACCGGAAGAAGCAGCTCAAGAAGTTACAGATTTCTTTGA
>CAYJHA010000163.1:0-1739 GCA_964369785.1 uncultured Bacteroides sp. | reverse complement strand
TTTCAGGCGATAAAACACCGGAAGAAGCAGCTCAAGAAGTTACAGATTTCTTTGAGATGCAACAAGCACTCGGATAAATTGAATTAGTCTAAATTTTTTGGTAGTATTAAAACTAACAAAAAGCAGAGAGAAACAAAAAATAAGTTGCAATTTGTTTCTCTCTGCTTTAACTTAGCAAAGCCTACGTAACTCGAACCCGCTTTATGACAAATGGGCAAGGCTTATATCATCGTCGAAGCCTTTTGCAATGTGTCAGCATTATTGCAAGGTTTTCTGTGCAATAAACCTCGCCCATTTATCATAAATGTGTAGGCCTCGAAATAGGCATTTTGAGGTGGGTCTAGCTATAATGTGCCGGGTAAATAAGCCTAAGAATGGCACTTTCAATAAAATATTTTACATTTAATTGTGCTGTTATTTAAAGGCAGAATGGAGAATAATTATGTTACAACCGAAGAAAAAAACGTTAAATTTTGGAAATTTCTACGCATATTTATTGCTGTTATTACCGGCTTTTGCGGTTTATCTTATCTTTTTTGCAATACCTGTAGGGCAAAGTGTGCTTTTTAGTTTTACAAATTTTAATGGTGTTAATATGAACTATGAAGTTGTGGGTTTAAACAATTACAAGGTGCTTTTTACACTAGATAAAAATGCAGCACAAACATTTTTAAACACCGCTATATTTGCAGTTGTGGTTTGCACTGTTCAAAATGCACTTGCAATTTTTGTTGCTGTTGGCTTAACACAAAAAATTAAGACAAAAGATTTTTGCAGAACAGTGCTTTTTGTACCGTCGATTATAAGTTGTGTAGTAGTTGCGTATTTATGGTCGTATATTTATGGTAACGATGGGCTTGTAAATGAAATATTGAGACTGTTGAATTTAAGCGATTGGGTGAGGCCATGGCTTGGAGACTCTCAAACGGCACTTATGGCTGTCATAATAGCCCATATTTGGCGTTTTATTGGGCAATGCTCACTTTTGTACATAGCAAGTATATTGTCAATTCCTGAATCTTTATATGAAGCAGCAAATATAGACGGAGCTTCTGCATTTAGAGTGTTTAGAAAAATAACATTTCCACTTATTGCACCTGCAATGACAGTTAATGTTATAACTTCATTTATCGGGTCTTTAAGAGCGGCAGACATTATTATTGCAATGACACAAGGTGGCCCCGGACATGCGACAGAAACAGCAGGATCATATATTCTTGCTATGATGAATGCAGGGAATTATGGCTATGCTTCGGCTATATCTGTTGTTCTTATGATGGTAATATTATTACTTAACAGCTTTTTGTTCAAAAAAATGACTTCAAGAGAGGTGGAGATGTAATGAGTAAAAAAAATAATTTTATTGTTGAAATAATAATGTTGTTAGTTACGTTTATAATTGCATACCCACTAATACTTTTGCTGTTGCTTTCAGTGAAAACGTCAACAGAAATAACCATGTCACCTTTTGCACTTCCTACAAGCATAGAAATTAGCAATTTTACTGAAGCTTTTGCACAAATGGATTACCTAACTGTGTTGAAAAACACCCTTATAATGACAGTTGGTGCAACTGCAATTTCAGTGTATGCAGCATCAATGGCAGCATATGCTTGTATGAGAGCAAAAAAGCTTAAATGGTTGTTCCGATGTGTTTATATTTTCTTTTTGCTCGGGTATATTTTGCCTGAAATAAGCGCACTTATAACAATGAATTTATGGCTTAAAGATTTATCGCT
>CAYJHA010000162.1:0-3315 GCA_964369785.1 uncultured Bacteroides sp. | reverse complement strand
GCCCTCTCAGTCAATCCGAGATTGACAGCTCTCCCAAAGGGAGAGCCGATAAGCTAAATCTTTGCCTCGCCCTTCGGGAGAGGTGGCACCGCAGTGCCGGAGAGGGCATTTTTACGCTTAAGTTGATGGGATTGGGTCCACACAGGGACAAGGTCTGTGCCTACACTAAAACGTAAACTTTAAATTTTAACAGAGCAGTAGGGGCGGATACCTTTGTATCCGCCCCTACATTTTTGCGCTAATTCGTTCTATTTTTTATATTCGCCCTTTTTTGTAAAGCAAGAACGCAATACCTATTGCAAGTGCCCCCGAAAGTAGCACTAGGAACGACACGCTACCTATTAAGCTTGGCACTAAAACAAACAGTGCACACATTAAAAGAAGTGGCAATGCGGCAATTATTATCCCTTTTGAATAGTATTTAAACGCAAGCGCCCCAAAAAGTGCAGGCACAACGTTGTCAAACGCAGGGCGCAAAACTTCGCTTTCTAAAACAGGCGTTAGCGGTGTAAGCGCAAACACGCCAACTGCAAGAACCGCAATGTTTACAAGGCTGCTTGTTGCAACGCTAAGCGTTGAAACTATGTCGTTTTCCGGCGTGCCTATTGACGTTTTGCAAATTTCACGTGCGTTTGCGGCGCACGGTACTTTTAAATTTATAAGGTTGCCTGTTACAAACGCAAGGTAGCTTGCGCCACTGCCAAGCATTGGTGCGTATACTAAAAATTCCACAACGCCCGACGTCCAGTAAATTGCGGCTACGCTTAAAAAGCCTATGCCAAACGCACCTAAATTTGGCCCACTGCCTAGCACCGCGCCATAAAGCAGTGGCGCCGCCATTAGCAAAATTATTGCAATAACTGTGCCAATTTTACCAATAAAATGTACACTGCTGTTATATTTGTTTAAAAATTCAATTTTGCTCTCTTCGTCTTTTATAACATTTATATTGTCTGCCATATATATCTCCAATCTTTTAGTAGTACAAACGCTACTACCGATATAATTCTAACCAAAAATTATTGCCACTGCCATGCCTATCAGCATACTTGCCGCCAGTGAAAAATTATCTAGCCATGTTTGCTTTTTAACACGTGCGAAGTATTCGAAAGCGCCCATTGCGCCTGCCGAAACAAACGCCACTAAAAGCGGCACCCAGTTGCCTGTGCTTGTGCCAACACCCAGGTACGAGCCTATGTATGCACTTACAAGCCCTATGAACATTGCTGTAAAAACAACGTCTCCAAGTGGTTTTCGCGCCTTCTGTGAGCTTTCTTCATCGTTTGAAGACGCCGCTGTTTGGCGCTTATTTTTTTGCACTTTTGCAAGGTAAGCTTTTAAGAAAAACACGCAGAGCAATGCGCCAATTAAAATACCTGCTGTCATAACAAGTGCAATTGTAACAAACATCTCAGCCGTCATGGCCTCGCTGCCAAGGCCTTGCTCCATGCCTGCCGCACGTGCCGCAATGTCGGCAACGTTCGTTTCATAGTGCAGTGAGCCTATAACGCTAAGCCTAAGCCACGGAAGCGGTATGCCAAGCGAGCCACTTAGCGCAATAACGCCAAGCAAAATTGAAACACTGGGCAAAAGCGTAAATGTGGCACTGCTTGTAACAGCGCGTTTAAGCACCTTTTTGTCCATGCCCAATGCAAGCCCTGCACGGTAACTTTTAACTAGGTATATAGCACAAAATATTGCAAGGCAAACAACAACAGTGCCCGATATTAAAAACATTGGTAAACTGTTTAGCAAGGGAATTATGTCCATGTATTAACACCTCTATATATAAATTTATACTATATTATATCAGAAAAGCACCCTTTACCGCAATGTTTATAGTAAAAGTTTATAAGGCTGCTGTAATAAATGCATTTAATGCAACAGTTCTGCAATTTAAATTGTAAAATATTTTACATTCATTTAACAAAACTATGGTATTGCATTTTACACTGGTTTGATAAAATAATAATCGTGGCAAGACCACAAAGCGGCTTGCTTGTGAAACCGCACAGTATAAAATGTGTAAGTAAACTTGCAACATATGCGGTGGCGAGCTTTTACTTTGGCAAAATCCGAATAACGGGTTTTAATAATTTGGTTAAATCCAAAAAGAAAAAATTAAAAACAAATTTAAGGGAGAAAACACAAATGAAAAAGATTTTAGCATTAATTTTAGTACTTATGCTCAGCTTAAGCGTAATGGCAGGTTGTAGCACACCGGCAGAGGCACCTGCAACAACAGACGCACCTGCAACAGAAGAAGCACCGGCAACAGAAGAAGCACCGGCAGAGGCAACAACAGGCCTTGAGGGCACAGTAGCACTTGGCGGCTCAACAAGCGTTGAGAGCGTAATCCTATCAGCAATAGAAGTATTTACAGCAGAAAACCCCGGCGTTACAGTTACATACGACCCAACAGGTTCTTCAAGCGGCGTTAAAGGCGCACAAGACGGAAGCCTTGACATTGGCCTTGCAAGCCGTGACGTTAAAGACGAAGAAGTTGCAGAGGGCGCAATGGGCACAGTTTTCGCTATTGACGGCATTGCAATAATTGTTAACCCTGAAAATACAGTGGCTGACATTGCACTTAGCGACATCACAGGCATAGCAGACGGCACTATCACTAACTGGAGCGAGCTTGGCGGCGCAGACGCAGACATAGTTCTTATAGGCCGCGAGGCAGGCAGCGGCACACGCGACGGCTTTGAGAGCATTGTAGGCGTTGAAGAGTGTGTTTACCAAGAAGAAATTAACTCAACAGGCGGCGTTATTGCATCTGTAACAGGTAACCCTAACGCAATCGGTTACGCTTCACTTTCAGCAGTAGACGAAAAAGTTAAAGCAGTTACAGTTGACGGCGTTGAGGCTTCAGAAGCAACAGTTCAAGACGGCACATATGCAGTGCAACGTAACTTCAACTTTGTAACACTTGCAGACGGCGAGCTAAGCGAAGCAGCACAAGCTTTCTATGACTTCGTACTAAGCGCAGACGCAGCAGAGCTTATTCAAAATGCAGGCGCTGTACCACCTGTTGCTTAATTACAACATTATGTAGGGGCGGCCAATGGCCGCCCGATGGTTAGAAATCAGAGATTATAGGTTAGAGATTAGAAATTAGAGTTTTGCACCCCTTACAACACTGTTTATAATGTGAGCAAAATGTCATGCTTTCGGGCGGCCGATGACCGCCCCTACATTGAGCACAGCATATGGGCTTGTGCCATTAAAATTGTGGCGTGGCGTGCATATTGAACACCGCCCTACAATTTTGATAACTAATAACTAATCTCTAACATCTAATAACTAAACGCT
>CAYJHA010000161.1:0-3317 GCA_964369785.1 uncultured Bacteroides sp. | reverse complement strand
AAAAAAATGCGTGAAAAAATAAGCCACATAACACTTATGTTAAAAATTATACCACTATATGTTGTGTGTGGCAATATATTTTTTACAAAATATATAACAAGTTGCATGTTTATATTTTGTGCAACATGCGGTTTCGTGCTTTATATTTTGCTATGGCTACTTATATTTTTTCATTTTTCAACTAAATTATGCAAAATTCGGGGCGCAATATATAGTTGCTAAATATACGCAAATCAACTATAATGTTTTTACAAACAATATCTAGATAGGTATAGTTTTTAAATAACGAAAGGGTTTTGCTTTATGATAAATTCAAAACGCGTGTTTTTAATAGTACTTGACAGTGTGGGCATTGGCGGTATGCCTGACGCCGCACTTTTTGGCGATGAGGGAAGCGACACGCTTGCCTCTTTAATGAAAAGCGAAAAATTTAACACCCCCACGCTTAAAAGCCTTGGGCTTTTTAATATAGACGGCGTGGGCGGTGAATTTAAATGTGAAAAGCCACTAGCCAGTTTTGCACGCTTGCAAGAGGCCTCGCAAGGCAAAGACACAACAATAGGCCACTGGGAAATTGCAGGTGTTGAAAGCGCAAAGCCACTGCCCGTGTACCCAAACGGCTTCCCAAGCGAAATTATAGACGAGCTTGAGCAAAAAACAGGGTGCAAAGTTATTTGCAACAAGCCATATTCCGGTACAGACGTTATACGCGACTTTGGCATGGAGCATATGAAAACAGGCGCTTTAATTGTGTACACATCGGCAGACAGTGTTTTCCAAATTGCTGCAAACGAAAAAATTGTGCCGGTGGCAAAGCTTTATGAATATTGCGAAATTGCAAGAGCAATACTAAAAGGTGAACACGCAGTTGGGCGCGTTATTGCACGCCCGTTTGAGGGCGAGAGCACAGAAGATTTTAAACGCACAAAAAACAGGCACGATTATTCGCTTAAGCCGCCCTCAATTATTATGCCACAGCTTTTGCAAAATGCAGGCTACGACACAATAGGCGTTGGCAAAATTTACGACATTTTTGACGGCGTAGGTATTAGCGAGAGCACAAAAACAAAAAGCAACGCACACGGCATGGAAGTGACACTGGAGCTTGCAAAACGAGATTTTAGTGGCCTTGCGTTTATAAACCTTGTAGATTTCGATATGGTGTTTGGGCACAGAAACAATGTGGACGGCTATGCGAACGCATTAAGCGAGTTTGACGCACAGCTGGCACAGCTGTTGCCCCTGCTAAAAAAAGACGATATGCTGATGATTACAGCCGACCACGGGTGCGACCCTGCAACACCGTCGACAGACCACTCGCGTGAGTGTGTGCCGCTTTTAATATACGGGCAAGGCATAAAAAGCGGCGTAAATTTGGGCACACGCAAAAGTTTTGTGTGCATTTCAAAAACAATTTGCGATTATTTCGGCGTTGAGCATAAGGGCGTTTTAGCGCAAGCGGAAGAGAGCCTTTTGGGCAATATTAAAGTTTAACACAATGCCCTAAAACGTTCCAAAATTATAAAAACTTTATTGGAGAACTTAAATGAAAAAAAACAATTTTAAACGCATTTTTACTAACATATTATTAACTGTAATTGTGGGTTTCATCTATTTTTATGTAGAGCTACCTGCAATTAACTTACAAGACGAGACGTTCTACTACTTCTTTTTCATTTTAAGCGCAACTTACTGTGTTGCTTCTGTTTTAACGTCGGGCTTTTATAAAAATTACAGTAGTACAGACAACGGCGCAGAATTTGTTAAAAAAGTTGTAAGCAACTTTAAAATTCCTGTTTTTGCGTGCTTTGCGCTAATAATTCTTGTTGTGCTGGGCACGGTGGTTTCAAGCCCCATAATTCGTGCAAAAAGTTACAGCGAGCTTTTACCGTTCGAGACAGGCGACTTTGCAAGCGAAATAGAGGAAGTATCGTATGAAAATATACCTATGCTTGACAGAGACTCTGCACAGCAGCTTGCCAACAGAAAACTTGGCGAACTTAGCGAAATGGTAAGCCAATTTGAGGTTTCGTACGAAAATAACCAAATAAGCTATGGCGGCACACCCGTTAGAATTGTGCCGCTTGAATACCCGGACTTTTTTAAATGGATTAACAACCGCGGCGAGGGTTTGCCTGCTTATATAATGATAGATATGGTTACGCAGCAAACCGAACTTATACGCCTTGAAGAGGGTATGCGCTACTCAAAAGACGAGCACCTTATGCGAAATTTAGACCGTCATTTGCGCTTTCAATACCCAACTTTTATGTTTGACGACGCGACGTTTGAAATTGACGAAGACGGCACACCGTACTGGATTGCACCGCGAATTGTAAAAACAATAGGCCTTTTTGGTGGGCGAGACGTTGCAGGCGCAGTTGTTGTAAACGCTGTGACAGGAGAGAGCACATACTACGAGACGGCCGATATTCCCCAGTGGGTAGACAGGGTTTTCAGCGCTGAGCTTATTATAGAGCAATACGATTTCTACGGCATGTACAACAACGGCTTTATAAATTCTATTATAGGGCAAAGGGACGTTACTGTTACAACTACAGGCTATAACTACCTTGCAATTGACGGCGACGTTTACGTGTACACAGGCGTTACAAGCGTTGGAAGCGACCAATCGAACATAGGCTTTTTGCTAGCTAACCAGCGCACAAAGCAAACCAGTTTTTACAACGTTGCAGGCGCAGAAGAATACAGTGCTATGTCCAGCGCTGAGGGCGTTGTTCAGCATTTGAACTACAACTCAACATTCCCGCTTTTGCTAAACATTAACGGAGAGCCAACATATTTTGTGGCACTGAAAGATGCCGCCGGCCTTGTTAAAATGTACGCAATGGTTAACGTGCGCCAGTACCAAATAGTGGCAACGGGCGACAGTGTTTTAGAGTGTGAGCAAAAATATACAGAGCTTTTAAACGCAAACAACATAGCGCAAGCGCCCGTAGTTGAAAAACAGCAGGCAAGCGGCATTATAGAAGAAATTAGGCAGGCTGTTATAGGCGGAGAATCGCATTTTTACTTGAAGCTTGAGGGCGAGGACGTTTATTATGCAACAAGCGCAAGCGAGAGCGAAATATGCGTTATTTTAAACGTGGGCGATGAAATTACGCTTGCGTTTGATGAAGTTGAGAATTCTGAAATTTATATGGGCTTTGAAGTAGAGCGCACAAAAGTGGCGCCACAGCCTGCTGACGTGCAAGAAAGTGTAACGCAAGAGAGCACAGCGCAAGAAAGCGCAACACAAGATAGTGCAACGCAAGAGAGCGGGCAAGACGACAGCAACAGCGAAGAGCAAGCTGTGG
>CAYJHA010000160.1:0-3322 GCA_964369785.1 uncultured Bacteroides sp. | reverse complement strand
TTTTGGTTTGTGCATTTTGACGAAACGCATTTTTAAAATATAGGTTTTTCGACAGCCTGAAGGGGCGGCCATTGGCCGCCCCTTCAATATTAATGTAAACTAACATACCCTTGCTTAAATTAAAAAATTTACATCAAACTGCACCCAAGCGTGTGCATAAACTTGTCATATGCATTTTTACCACTCTCTGTTTGCTTAAACACGCCGGCGTGCTCAAGGCATGTTTCAAATTTTGCGCCAATTTCCTCTTTCACTGTGCTTTGCGCCTCTTTTTCGCCCATTGTGGCAGTGTATTTGTTTTGCAGGTAGCACAGCCAGTCGGCATGTTCGGGCATAGCTTTTTTTGCCGCTTCAGCGCTAAGTTTTCCACAAAGCACGTTGCAAATTTGTTCGCTTTGCTCTTTTAAGCGTGCCGGTAAAATTGCAAGCCCCATAACCTCAATTAAGCCTATGTTCTCTTTTTTAATGTGGTGAATTTCCTTGTGTGGGTGGAAAATTCCGTCGGGGTGCTCTTCGCTTGTGCGGTTGTTACGTGGCACTAAATCAAATACATAAACGCCGCCACTGCGGTGCAATATGGGCGTTATTGTGTTGTGCGGTGTTTTCTCTCCGTCTTTTTCGGTAAAAGGCACTATGTTTGCTTCTTTGTCCTCATAAATGCGCCATGCGCTTAGCACTTTTTCGGCAAAAGCTAACATTTGCATTTTGTTTTCACTCTTCACACGCACACTGCTTATAGGCCAGTTTATGTTCTCAATAACAATATCGGGGTAATTTTCATGCTTATAAGTGCGCACGGCTTTTGCACGTTGCATTGGAAATTCGTAGTTGCCGCCTTGAAAATGCGTGTGGCTTAAAATACTGCCGCCCACAATGGGCAGGTCTGCGTTGCTACCGCATGTGTAGTGTGGGAACATGTCCACAAAATCGAAAATTTGCTCAAATGCTTTGGGGGTAACGCTCATCGGCTCGTGTTTGTGGCTGAAAATAATGCAGTGCTCGTTATAATAAACGTATGGGCTGTATTGCATGTACCACTTTTCGCCGCAAATATCAAATGGCACTACCCTGTGCGTTTGCCGTGCAGGGAAATTTATGCGCCCTGCATAGCCTATATTTTCAATACAAAGCATACATTTAGGGTAGCCTGCCGCAGGCTGTAAACGCTCCAGCGCAATAGTTTTTGGGTCTTTTTCAGGCTTTGTTAAGTTAATTGTAATTTCAAGTTCGCCGTATTTGCACGCATAATCCCACTTAATGTTTTTGGCAATTTGCGCCGTTCTTATGTAGTTCGATTTTATGCACAAATCATAAAACCAAAGCGTGGCGGCTTTTGCGCCCTCGCTGTTTAAAAGGCTTGTGAATTTTGCGGCAACTTCGCTCTCACGCGGCATAAGTGTGCCCATTATTCGTGCCTCAAAGTTCACACGCAGTGCGTGCGCCTCTGCGTCAAACAAATTCATTTCTGCGGCAACGTTTAGCAGCTCTTCAAGTAGCTCTGTGGGCAATTCGGGCGCAGTTTCTTTTGAAATAGCGTCAATTTTCTCGTCTGCACATGGCTCTGCAAGTGCAAATATGTCTAAAAGCGAATTTCGCGCTACAAACATGTCAAGCTCTTGTAAAAGGCTGTGTTGTAAGCCAAATTGCACAAGGCGCTCTATTAAAATTTGTAAATGTTCTGTTTTTTTGCTATTTTGCATTTTAAATTCCTTTCCTGTGCCTAACATGCACAGTGCGCACAAAGCCGGGTGTGTTTTGTTTAGCCACTCCGTTCGGTATTCGGGTTCGAATGCTAAACGGGGTGGCTATATATATTATAACCCTGTTTTTATGCACATGCAATGTAAATATGTTGCGCGCACTGTGCTTAATTGATGTTGACTTTGTGGCTTACTGCAATTATAATAAGTAAATATAACAAAAAGGAATGGTAGCAAAAATGAAACACACCGAAATGTACACACTATTTGCAAAAGTGCCTGACGACGGCGCAAAAATTGCAATTTGCGGCTGGGCAAAAACAATTAGAGACTCTAAAAACATTGGGTTTATATCACTTTCTGACGGCACAGATTTTAAAGCAGTACAAGTTGTTTTAGAGGCAGGTAAGCTTGAAAATTACAAAGACGTTGTAAAATGCGGCGCAGGCACAAGTTTCAAGGTAACAGGCACTGTTGTGCACACGCCACAGGCTAAACAACCTTTTGAGATAAATGCAGATGAAGTTGAAATAATAGGCGAGTGCCAGAGCGATTACCCACTGCAAAAAAAGAGGCATACGCTTGAATTTTTGCGCACGATGACACATTTGCGCCCACGCACAAATACGCTTGGTGCGGCGTTTAGGGTGCGCAGTGTTGCCGCTTTTGCCATACACAAATTTTTTAACGAAAGGCGCTTTGTTTACTGCCACTCGCCAATTATAACAGGCAGTGACTGTGAGGGTGCAGGCGAGATGTTCCGCGTGAGCACGCTAAACCCAAACGCACCGGAGAAAAACGACGACGGCAGCATAAATTACGAAAAAGACTTCTTTAAGCGTGAAACTAACCTCACGGTGTCGGGGCAGCTTGAAGCAGAGGCAATGGCGCTTGCGTATAGTAAAGTGTACACATTTGGGCCCACATTCCGTGCGGAGAACTCAAACACACCGCGCCACGCCGCTGAATTTTGGATGATAGAGCCGGAAATTGCCTTTGCCGATTTAAACGACGACATGGAACTTGCAGAGGCTATGGTAAAAAGTGTTGTAAGCTATACGCTTGAAAATTGCAAAGACGAGCTTGAGTTTTTTAACCAGTTTATTGACAAAGGCCTGCTTGAAAGGCTTACAGCACTTGTGAACAGCGATTTCGAGCGCGTGACATACACAAACGCAGTTGAAATTTTAAAACAACACAACGACAAATTTGAGTATAAGGTAGAGTGGGGAAGCGACTTGCAAACTGAGCATGAGCGCTTTTTAACAGAGCAAATTTACAAAAAACCGGTGTTTGTTACAGACTACCCGAAAGACATAAAATCTTTCTACATGCGCCTAAACGACGACGGCAAAACAGTGGCGGCAGTGGACATGCTTGTGCCCGGCGTTGGCGAGCTTATAGGCGGAAGCCAGCGTGAAGAGCGCCTAGACATGCTTGAAAAGCGCATTGAAGAAATGGAGCTGCACAAAGAAGATTATGAGTGGTACCTTGACTTGCGCCGCTTTGGCACAGTGCCACACGCAGGTTTTGGCCTTGGGTTCGAGCGCCTTATTATGTACATGACAGGCATTACAAATATAAGGGACGTGCTACCGTTCCCGAGGACAGCAGGCGGGTTT
>CAYJHA010000159.1:0-3332 GCA_964369785.1 uncultured Bacteroides sp. | reverse complement strand
AATATAACGTTTTCGTTGCCGCCTGCCATAATGTACTCAGCGCTCATAAGCCACTCATCAATTGTGCTTGAAAGGCCGCGTTTTAGCAAAATGGGCTTTTTTGTCATGCCAAGTTCTTTTAAAAGCTCAAAGTTTTGCATATTTCTTGCGCCAACTTGAATAATATCAACGTCTTCAAAAAGGCTAATATGGCTTGTGTCCATAATTTCGGTAACTATGGGTAGGCCTGTTTTTTCGCGTGCAGACAATAAAAGCTCCAGCCCCTCAGCACGCATACCTTGAAACGCATACGGTGATGTGCGCGGTTTAAACGCACCGCCGCGTAAAAACGCCGCACCGCTGTTTTTAACCGAGTTTGCAACAATTGCAATTTGCTCTTCGCTTTCTACACTGCATGGCCCGGCCATAACACAAAAATTGTTGCCGCCAATTTTGCGCCCGTTTACGTCAATAATACTATCACACGGGTGGAATTTCCTGTTTGCTTTTTTGTAAGGCTCACTTACGCGCTTTACCTCTGCCACAGTTTCATTTGCACGAATTAGGTCAATGTCAACCGATAGCGTGTCGCCTATGAGCCCTACCAGATGTGTGTGCTCGCCCTCTGAATTGTGAATTTTAAGCCCACTGTTAATAAATTCTTCGCACAGTGCTTGAACTTTTGCCTTGTCTGCATTTTGCTTGAAAATAATAATCATTTTTTCTTCCCCCTAAATTGGCGGTGTCTACACAAATTGAAATGAGAAGACACGGCCCAGTTACAATTACAAAAACAAAAACACCGCAAACCTTTTTTACAGGCCTGCGGTGTGTTGCATTTGTGTTTTACAATTCGGCTAACACTTTTGCGCACAACATACAGTGCCATTGTTTTTAAAACAATAGCAGTAATAGTAGTAAAATTTGCTGAATTTTGTGTTTAGCATAATTTTCTCCGTTTGCAAAAATGTCTTTAGTACATATGATACACTAAAGTTAAAAAAAAAGCAATAGTTTCACTTTATTTTGAATAAAACATTTACTTTAGCGCCAAAATAATATATTATATTAAACACATTCAGTGCGGGAGGGTACCACATGAATTTACTAAGAAAAACAATTTACACAGCATTAGTTTTAACATTATTATTAACATTTACGGCTTGTGGCCAAAAAGGCGAGGCCGTTCACAGCAGTGCAGGTGATACACAACAAACGCCGCAAAATGTGCCGGAGCCAAAGCTTACGGCAACTGAAACATTTGAAAGAGCAGTTGAGCTTACCGCCGACGCAGAGAGTTATGATTCTGCAATTGAAATGCAAGCTGTGCTTAGAATGGGCATAGGCCCCTTTAAAACAGAGCAAGACGTAAGCGCAACAACAAATATAACGTACTTTAAAGAGCCATACATGGCAAAAGTGCGTGTTAGCGACACATTTACAGGCAATGAGAGCGAAATGTATATTGCCCAAAATGAAGAAGAATTTACAGTTTATACGCAAAACAGCAGTGAAGAGTGGACAGAGCAAAATTACGACTCTGCGCCGCTTCATTCAAGCAGCGGTGAGTTTGAGCTGTTACAAATATACGCCGAGAACATTGAAAATGCACAGTTCGACGAAGAAAACACTGACGCCGACGAGCAAATGACCGTTATAACAGGCGAGATTAGCGGCGAAACTATTGAGCAGAGCGTAAATGATGTGCTTGAAATGGCAAACTTTTCAATAAACGGCTATGAAGACATTTTTGATGGCTTGCAGAACATAACTTTTCACGCATATATTGACACTGAAACGGGCTTGCTAACAAGGCTTGAGCTTGACATGGGCGCCGCAATGGCAAAAGCGATACAAAACTTAATGGAGGCTGAGCCTGACATTGCCGGTGGGGTGGAAATTGAAATAGAGGATTATTTAAGCATAATTGAGTTTGAAAATTATAACTCTGCACAGGAGTTTGAATTGCCGAATTTGTAATACTAATTAATGATTTTTAACCTCATTGTCATAGTTTGCAACTGCTTTTGCCTTTAGCACACACAATATGCAAAGCACAAACACAGCTATGTTAAATATAAACGGGTACGTTGCATTTTGCGCAAAAAGCGCACCTACAATGTAGCCAAAAGGCGAAGAGATTAGTATCATGCCCGTATTAAAAAGTGCCAAAACACGCGAGCGCTCGTTGCTTATAATGTTAAACGCCATAAGTGCGTCTTTTCTGGGGAAAACGGTTGCGTGCGCCGCGGCCTCTAGCACTGTATAAATTACAACAAGCGTTAAACTTTTCTCGTTTGCAAGTAAAAGCACAATGTGGCTTGTAATAAAAAGGAAAAAGCCTAATAGCAAGCTTTTTTTCATCTCCATTTTATTAATAACATTTTGAAGCGCCACAACAAATAAAAGCATAACCGCAGTTCTTACCATTGGGAAAATGGGCACAAGGTTTTCACTTAACTGCAAGTGCTGTGTTATATAAAGCGAGAAAAAGTTGTTAACGGCTATTAAAATAATGTTTGTAAGCGCCATGAAAATAACAACAAAACGCATATTAGCGCTTTTTGCAACGCTTTTTGCAACGCCTGCGTAACCTTTAAACAGTGAAAAAAACGATACGTTTTTTGTTTGCTCTAAGCGCAATTTGCCTGTTTTGGTCTCGCCGCCGAATATGTAAAGCAGTAAAAATTTCAGCGTCATTGAAATGCCCGAGATGAAGTAAAGCACACTTACAACACTTTGCACAGAGTAAGTGTCGACAAGAATAATGGCAATGGGCGAGAAAAACACCGATAACATGCCACAAATTTGAATAAGCGTAAATGCATTTGTAAGGTGCTTTGCGGGGCAGTCTTCTATAAAAAGGCAGTTCCACGAAGCATTTGTTATTTGGTACATAGAATTAATAACGGCGGCTATTAAAAACCACCAAAAATTTTGCGCGAACGCCCAAATAAAGCAAGGGATACTCCACGATATAAAATCGAACCAAAAAGTTGTAACTCTTCGGCCAAGCTTGTCTGTAATAACGCCGCCGGCAAGTGCAAAAACAACTTGTAGCAAAAAGCCAACAGAGATAATTATGCCTATTTGCGCGCTTGTTATGCCAAAATATGTCATGTACAGCGTGGCAAACGGGCTGAAAAGCGAAAAAGGAATAAACCAAAGCGGCTCTGTTATTAACGACCACTTTGGGTTACCCTTTAGTTGTGTAAATGTTGACACTAGGTCATGTTTTTTTATATTTTTAATCATATAAGTACTTTTCTGTAATTTTATAATTTCGGGCGGCCATTGGCCGCCCCTACTACCTTGTGTCATTTAAAAGTTTACAATAGATGTCGAGATGTTTT
>CAYJHA010000158.1:0-3382 GCA_964369785.1 uncultured Bacteroides sp. | reverse complement strand
GCTTTGCCATTGCCATAATTTTTTGAATATCGGGTATGCTTTGTGCGCCCTCCCATTTAGAAATAGACTGCCGCGAGACATCAAGCTGCTCAGCAAGCTCCTCTTGTGTTAGCCCTGCACGTTTTCTTAAATTTAAAATTTTATCAGATATAATCATAATTTTTCTCCTTTAACAGGTTTATTGTGTAAGAAAATTGTAGCAAGACATGAAGTTGCAAACAATAAAGCGCACTGTATTTTTGCGCAACCGGCAGTTGCAAAACACGAAACAGCACTGCGCAGCTTCAAATGCGGGGTGTAATATGCTTATAGTATAACATAAAAGCTTCTTTACTTATTATACATTCTAGGTATTAATTACAAAAAATATTTGACAATTTCAACAAAAAAACCATAACCCACGTGGGGCATGGCTTTTTTACATGTTTTATAAATTTTTCAATGGCCTTAAAGCCGGGGGTACACATAGCTTATAAAATGGCAAAGTTGTAAGCTAGTGCGAAAATATCACTTTAAATATATTGTAACAGAAAAAGTATAATTGCAACAATCATACTTATAAAAAAGCGTCCGTAAAGCCCTTTGTTGCTGTCGGGAAAATTATTCCGTTTGCTTTAATTTTTGATGTATCTATTAATATATTCCTCATATCACCGTCAAATGGCTCAATTATGCTGTTACTATACCCCATAACTTCGGCAGCGTGTTTATATAGTTCATAAATAGAAACGTCGTTTTCACTTCCGAAATTATATGTGCCTTCGGTTAATGAAAAACACTTTGAAAGGTTTTCCACTACATTTTTTATATACGTTATGCTTCGCATGTTATTGATGTTTACTTTTATGGTCTGTTTGTTTTCTGCCGCTTCTTTCATAATTTGCGGTAAATTTTTATGTTGAAACAACGGTGAATCGGGCACATCGTACATCCATGTTAAGCGAAGATTTACAGCGCCAGGCAATATATTAAGGACAAGCTGCTCTGCCTCTAGTTTTTGCCTAGCATATAAATTTTGTGGGGAAAGCGCTGCAGTTTCATTAAGTGCTATTCGCTCTGTATTGCCTGAATAAACTTGGTCAGAGCTTAGGTTAATAAGCTTAGCACTGATATGTTTACACGCTTTTGCAATAAAATAAGGCGCTAATCTGTTAACTTTATCAGACAATTCGGGGTTTTGCTCCGCTTTTGTTATATTAGAAATAGCAGCAGAATGTATTACAAAGTCGGGCTGTGCTATTTTAATAAAGTGCAAAACATCCTGTTCGTTTGTAATGTCAAAATCGTTTCTTGTTACGGGTATAACTTCAAAATAGTTTTTTAATTCACATGCCGCACGCACACCTAAAAAACCATTCGCACCTGTTATCATAACTTTGTACATTAAAAACAACTCCAAAATTCTTAGAAATTACATCAAAATATTTATAATGCGTGTATTGTGTATTATATATATTTGCAAATTATTTTGTGCATGTTTTCCCACTCGTTTTCCATGTCGCTAACAAGCTTAAACTGTGTTCTTGCTCTGTCTAAATTTTGTGCGTCTCTTGTGGTTTTAAAGTAAACATCACCCTCGAGGTAATCTGTCAAAAAGCGTATGCCACATTCAAGTGTCATAAGTTTTGCGCCAAGCGGTAAATATTCAATCTCGGCTTTAGTTAGTGTTTCGCCACAGCCCTCTAAAAAGCCTTTTGTGAATATGTCAAACAGTGATAAATCGAAATTAACTTTGCTTAAATCTCTCTCGTCTTCGGCTGAGTTATTAGCGCCAAAGCGAATTGAATCGCCAAAATCGTTTATGGAAAGCCCGGGCATAACAGTATCAAGGTCTATAACGCAAACTCCCTCGCCGCTTTCGTCGTCTATCATAACATTGTTAAGCTTTGTGTCATTGTGCGTAACACGCAGCGGCAAAACGCCCTCGTCTAACGCTTTAAGTGCAAGGCCGCAATCTTCTTTTCGTGCAAGTGCAAAATCAATTTCAGCTTTCACGTCTTTTACACGGCCCAGTTTATCTTCATTTATTGCAGCTTCCAATTTTTCAAGCCTTTTTACGGTATGGTGAAAATCCGCAATTGTCTCATGTAGTGTTTCGGCCGGGTAGTTTGTTAAAAGCTGTTGAAAATTACCAAACGCTTTACCCGAGGCATAGAAAAGTTCAGGTGTGTCTGCTGTGTCGTATGTTTTGGCGTCTTCTATAAATTTATAAAGTCTCCACGCTCTGCCCTCTTCGTCTGTGAAAAAAGGCTCGCCTTTTTTTGTGCGGATAACTGTTAGCGTTTCACGCTCTGTATCGCCGTTTTTATTGGCTATTATTTCACGCAGATAATCTGTTACACCGCAAATGTTTTCCATAAGCTGGGTAGGGCTTTTAAAAGCTTTTTCGCTTAAACGCTGCAAAATAAAACGTTTGCACGCACCGTCTTTCTGTTGTGTGTAAATGCAAATTGTGTTATTTACATGCCCACTTCCAAAATTTAAAGCGCCTGCCACTTCGCCGCCTAAATCATAGGCGTTTATTGCACTATCCAATGTTTTAATATCAGTTTTAGACATAATAATCTCCTTATATAATAATCTATAATATTATAATTATTGTTGATGAATAAATTATACCTATAAAGTTACTTTTTAAAAATATCATTTAAAGCATAAAATTTGCATAATTAAACAAAAACATCTTAAATTGCTTTTATACTTAAAGAAAATTCAGTTGGCGTCATTCCTGTTTCCTTTTTAAAATGTCGAGAAAAATAATGAACAGAATCATAATTAAGGTTTTCGGCTATTTGCGTAAAATTATTATTTCCCTCTCTAATCATCTTTTTTGCCTCACTAATCTTCAATTTCCTGAAATAGTCCATAATACCACTGCCTGTTACCTCTTTAAAAGCCTTTTGCAAATAACTTTGCCCCACCAAATTATCACTGCTTATACATGATATAGTAAGGCGCTTCGTAATATTTTCTTGCATATAATTAATTATTTTATTCACAAATTCATTTTTAACGCTATCTGTTATAACGCTTGTTATAAAGTGGCTTTTTGCCGCGTTTTCATGCCGTATTAATTCAACTAAAAGTTGTTCAATGCAATTGCAAATAATTTGCTCTGCACCAAATGTTGAGTTTTCGTCTCTTTCAAAAACTTTCGTGTCGGGGTTATTTAAAGGTGTTTTAAACGCCTTTTTTGCTTCCGCAACAATTCTTGCTAAAAGTGCCCTTGTGGTATTATCTGCCGGCAGTATTTTCTCGTTAAAAAAACCCATGTTATCATTATTGCATATAAAGCTAACTACAACTAAATTTGGTGCAACTATTCCGTTTGAGCGCACAGTGTGAAATTCTTGTGGCGCATGAAAAATTATCTGCCCTTTTT
>CAYJHA010000157.1:0-3433 GCA_964369785.1 uncultured Bacteroides sp. | reverse complement strand
TTATGGCGTGGCATAGCCACATGCCAATTTATATTAGCTATGGCTAATATAAATAATCTTTAAACTTGTATGGATTATTTATTATTTATTTTATGGCGTGGCATAGCCACATGCCAATTTATATTAGCTATGGCTAATATAAATTAACGTTTTTAAATTGCCCATAATAAAGTATGGCAAGCCGTGCATAATATTAATTAAATAGATTTTTTAATTACCGTGCAAACATAATTAATTTCTACTGAAATTAATTGTAGCGTGTCAAAAAAAACCATGCACTAAAAAAAGTTGCACAAACGGGCAGCAATAAGGAAACTTTTTTTATCTCAAAAAGTTTCCTCTTTGCCAATTAATTGGCAAATTCACCTTCAAAAATGCTCTTTTAAGGCAAGAGATTGCGTTTTCTGCGGAAAACACCTTAGGGCTCTGCCCTAAGAACCCGAAATTTTTTGAAAAAAATTTAGTAAAACTTTTAATATTCGTCATAATGACGAAACGCTATACCTTTTTGACACGCTGAAATTAATTTCTACTGAAATTAATTGCTAAAAATGCTGCGCGATAATTTTCACTTTTTTGAGGAGGCACAAAAGCATGACTTACCGCATTTCTAAAAAGAGCGCTCTCACCGTGTCGTTATATTTAACTGTGCCTGGCTTTCTCGCAGCTTTTTTGCTTTATTTTGTTACAGGCACGTATTATGCCGTTCATTTTGCCGCCATTTGGTGTGTTTGTGTTCTTTCTCTTGGCACTTATTATTTTTCAAGCTTAAAACTTTTTGTCGGCAGGCGCCATGTTTCACTTCGGCACGGAAGAATTCTCAAGTTGGTACACCGTATGCCGCGTTCTTTCATAACAGGTTGCCATAAAATTAGCACACCGTTTAAAACTAATGAAAGCGCTTGTGTTTTAATTATACTTTGCGCTTCAGGCTTTTATATTGTGCCGGGTATTTCACAAGCGTGCGCACAAAATGTTATAGACAAATTAATTTTTCACAGCAATAATGCACTGCAAGCGTAAAAATTAATTGCATTTAAACGGCAAAACGTAACATTTGCTCTTGTCGGGAGTGGTAGTATTATTATAAAAACACAGCGCCTTCATATATTCCACAGTTTCAAATTTTTAAAATACGGCTTACTTTTGTGCGTTGTGCCAATTGTTCAAGCCTTTTTTGCTTTTGATTTTAACGCCCTTATAAATGCCTTTTTTCAAGACATTTTTATTCTGGCATTTTTTGCCGCTATTGCACTTATTTATTGGCTTGGCACGTCTTTTAGAATAGACGATGATAAACTTTTTATAAAAAGCGGTGTTTTTTTCACGCTTTCACGCGTTTATAATAAGCAAAGCATTTGTGTTATAGATATAAAGCGCCCTTTGTATTATAGAATTTTTGGTGCCGCAAAAATTACACTTTACTTTAAAAACCATGCACTGCCTAAAAAAATTTCATTTGTAATGCCCAAAAAAGCGGCTTTTAATGCCGCCGAAACGCTTATGCCCTTAAAAAGGGAAAACAGCGTGTTTGAGCCTGTCGGTTTCGAGCGCTTTGTGCTTGTTCTTTTAAGTGCAAACGCACTTACAACAGCACTTTTTTTGTGGTACACACTACAAACTGTAAGTGATTTTACAGGCAGAGATATTTTTGAGGTAACGCAAATTGCAGGTGAAAATTTTTTGCGTTTTGAAAAGCTTTTAGAACAATTTTTGCCTGCCGGAATTGCTTTTTTAACTGCAATTGTTTTTGGTATTGCCGGCTTTTCGTTTTTAAACTCTTTTTTTAGGTCAGGGGGCTTGCGCGTTTGCCGCTGGGGCGGTATAATATATTGTGCAGGCGGTATTTTGTCGAAAACTGAACGCCGTATCGACATAAAAAGCGTGTCATCTTGTGATGTGCGCATAACGCCCACGTCGCGTATTTTAAAGCGCTATGCCGTTTATGTAACGGCCGGCAGCTTTAAGCAAAGCGATTTTCCCGTTATGATTATAAAAAAAGGGCAGGCACATACTGTTCAAACGTTATTTGCGGATTATAGCCCCTGCACAGGCAACATTAGCAATGTAAAGCACAAAAGCTTGCTGCAATATTTATATAAGCCCGTAATTTGCCTTGTGATAAGCACGTTATTATTTTTGCTTGCATACTACTTCATTCCAATGAGCGTGCCCACATTTGCTGTGCTTATAATTTTGTGCGTGGGCGCTTGTTTACAGTCTTTAGAGGGCTTTTTTAAAGAGGGCGTTTGCACAAACAGCAACCGCACGCTTTCAATTCACTATGCAAGGTTTTTCACGTTACACAAAGTGTGCGTGTTTTCAAACGCCGCCATGTATACGCTGTTTCAAACTCCGTTTGGTGTGCGCAAAAAATACGCTACATTTTACTCCGGGCTTCCGTCCGGAATAACATTCAGGGCACGAGGCGTTTCGCCGCTTAAGGCAGGGCGAATAAAATTTGTTGAATAAAGTTTAGATAAATAAGGAATGTGATATTTTGTATAAAGCAGTTATTTTTGATTTGGACGGCACATTACTGGACACCATAAGCGACCTTGCAAACAGCGGCAACTATGTGCTTAAAAAGCTAGATTTGCCACAGCACAGCGTTGACGATTACAAGAAAATGGTAGGGCACGGCGTGCCAAACCTTGTAGAGCAAATGCTTACGCCAACAGCGCGCGGCGGCGCCACACAGCAAATGGCGCTTCAAATGTTTGTTAACAATTACAGTATGCACAGCGCCGACACAACTGCGCCTTATGAGGGAATACCTTTACTGCTTGCCGCATTAAAAAAGGCAAACATAAAGCTTGGCGTTTTAAGCAATAAAGAAGATACTATTACAAACAGGGTAGTAAATACATATTTCCCCGACACTTTCGACATGGTTTATGGCCACGTGCCCAATATGCCGCTAAAGCCAAACCCTGCGCAGCTTTTAACAATGTGCACAATGTTTGGCTGTGATGTAAGCGAGGTGCTTTACGTTGGCGACAGCGACGTTGATGCACTGACTGCCGCAAATGCAAATGTGCTATGTTGTGGCGTACTGTGGGGCTACCGCACAAGGCAAGAGCTGAAAGCGGCAGGGTGCAATTTATTTGCAGAAACACAAAAAGAGCTTTTTGACATTATTATGGGTTAGGTTTTAAAAAAGCAGTTGCGAACAAATTCGCAACTGCTCAGCGCGTCAAAAAAGATATACCCCGAAAAATATTACATAAAATTATGACGTCATTTGTAGGGGGCGGCGTCCTCGACGCCCCGTTTTTTGCCCATTTGTGGCGCTTTTCGGGTTGTCGGGGACGCCAACCCCTACATTTTATCCTTTTGGTTTGTGCATTTTGACGAAACGCTTTTTTAAAATATAGATTTTTCTACAGTCTGAGCAGTTGCGAACAAATTCGCAACTGCTTTTTTTACTGCG
>CAYJHA010000156.1:0-3433 GCA_964369785.1 uncultured Bacteroides sp. | reverse complement strand
TTTAGCTGCAAATGCTTCTTCACCGCATTTCGGCAATCTTCTTGTGTTAACGCACGCACTGTGCGTTTTAACGTTGTTAATTCATGCGGCAAAGCGCATATTTTTGTAATTCGCAAGCCCACTATAAACGCAGTAAGCGTCGGTTCACTCAAGTTAAAGCCAAAAATTCCTGTATGCAAATTTTCGCTTTGTGCTATTCTTATTATTTGTGCTATTGTGCGCAAAACGGCAGGGTGCGTTTCAATGTTGCACTCTTGCCGGCTATTCGCTTGAAGCCTGTGTTGCAGTATGTTTTTTGCCAGCTTTCTTGCGTCAATAACGATAAAATCACTTTCAGCCGCTATTAAATCTGTAATTGTTGCGCTTGCCGCCGTGTTAATAACGGCGCCTATTTTAACCCTGTCGCTAATAACAAAGTTCTTGTTACGCAAGCTTTTTGTAAGCTTTGCTATTTCTTTTCGCAGGTCCTTTACGTCTTGCGGCTCGTTCACAAAAAGCGGCAGTATGCTTAATTTACCGTATGCAGACGTTCTTAAAAGGCATGTTAAAAGCTTGTCGTGCCAACAGCTTGGCTCATCAAAAAACACGTTTTCAAGTGCAAAATTGTAGTTTGCACTGTTTTTTTTGTGCATATAATCGCTTTTGTCTTCGCCTTTTTGCTGCAAAGTAACGCAAACGTCTTTATCTGCAAAAACCAACAATATATCGCGTAAATAGTTGTAAAGCTCGCTGTCGCTCATAATTTTGCTGCTCATAATGCGCAGCAAGTTGCTTTTTAAAATGCCTATTCCCTCGCTGTCGCTATCAATTGCGGCACGTGCGCCGCTAAGGCTTGAAACCTCTGCGGTAAGTTCTACGCTTACCCCGTTCTTTGTTGTTGCGGCAATGCCTTTCATAATTTGCGTTCTTCGCTGGCCCTGAACATAAAGCAAGCGTTTTTGCGCATACCCTGACAGCGTTTCAGCCTCCGGGTTTTGTGTAACAGTGCCTAAACTGCCATCTAATAATGTTCGCTCGCCCTCTTTTAGCTTTGCAAAATCTTCTCTATCAAGGCATATAGCGGCAATTTGCTCGTGCCGCAGTATGTCATATTGCTCTTCGCTTTCTTCTACTAAAATTACGGCACTTACATGCTCTTTTATTTCGTCTAAAACAAACTTGTACAGCGGCGCACTTGCTTTTATAACTAGGCGCCCATTCGTAGTTTCACACAGCGCTTTTAATTTCATAAAGCTTATATAATATAATAAGCACGTGCAAATTTCATGTATTAGCGCCGCTTTATCGTCACTTTTTTCTTTGTCTGCCTGTTTTTTTAAAGCTGTGTGCACTGCTTTTTCTGCGCATTGTTTTTGTGTGTTAACATCGCTTATTATATTTTGCTTTATACTTTCATCTTGCAAAATAGCTAGGTGTTGCAAAAGGTTTTGCTTTTGGCTTTCACTTTCTGTGTTTTCAGCGTTGCTTGCAACAACGTCGCAAAGTGCAGTGTGCGCACTTTCAAAAACATTCACTTCGTCGCTTACATGCTCAATTTTTTCGCACGGAAACGTCTCGTTAAAAATATCAAAAGTGCATAGTATTCCATCGCCAATGCCGCCCGAAACGCCTTTTCCGGAAAAGTCAAGCATTATAAACACGCCTTTCAATTTAAAATATAGATTAGTGTGAACAATAGTTAAAACTATTTAATAAAATTTTAGCATAAAATTGTATTTTTACAAGGTTTTTAGCAAAAAAAACTGTAATTTTTTACAACTTTTGCTCATTGAAATAACAGCCGCAACAAAAGCAGGCAAATTATACCGGGCGCACCCAAAACAACTGCCGCAAACGACGTGAAATAATTAACGGCAATTGATACCCCTGTATACAGCGACATTAGATTTACAGCGCCAAGGGAAGCTGCACCAAAAAATGCGCTGACAAGTGCATTTTTAAGCGGCTTGTCAGTTTTTTTAAGCTGTACACAAACACAAATAAGCGAAACTATGCCCACCAAAGCAGCAGTAAATTGCGAAAAAGACATTAC
Organism: uncultured Bacteroides sp.; assembly: GCA_964369785.1. Taxonomy (GTDB): domain Bacteria; phylum Bacillota; class Clostridia; order Oscillospirales; family Ruminococcaceae; genus Ruthenibacterium. The sequence goes on along the minus strand of CAYJHA010000156.1, from coordinate 1,401 downwards.
AACCTCGTTTCTGCCGTGTTTACACGGCAACAAATAGTTTTTATAAACTATATGCGGACAAACAGGTTGTTATTACATTCTTATTAGATAGTGTGAACACTCGTGTCCACACTATCTAAATTGCTAAAAAATAAAAAAGCTCAACAGTACAAGGCAATTAACGCAAGAATGTAGGGGCGGTCATTGGCCGCCCGTCTTTCGTGCTTTGCACACATTTAATATTTTGGTTTTTGTGGTTCACAGTGCTTGTAATTGCGCAAACCGCCACCCTTCGGGCGGCCAACGGCTGCCCCTACAACAAATATACCACGTCTTCAAATGTTAAGTTGTTGAATTTGAATTGCTATTCTCTAAAGTATCTTGCCCCGGGTTTTCCACAATAAATTCATCATCTTGTTCGGGGTTCGTTTCAGGCTCTAGGTCCTCTTCGCTCTCTTCAAACTCGCTTTCCTCTGCGCCAAACGTCTCGCGCATAAACTCAAGTGTTTCTTCGCTTAGCTCAAAGCGTGTTTGGGAAAAATTCCAATCTCCCGGTAGTGCGCTTGCATAATATGTGGGCTGTTGCCTGTCTAAAAACTCAAGCGTGCGCTCATATTCAAACAGCTTTGTAGCACTTATATTTGTTGCAATTTTGGCCGCGTTTTGCCTTATTGCTGTGGGTATAACGTCTGTTAATTGCCCGTGCCCTGCCGCCAAAAAAGCAGAGTACCCCAGCGCCCTTACGTGATGTTCGCTTGTTTTTTCCATATTCTCACTTGCAAGAAGTTGTGAGAATATTAACGGCGACACTGTATAGCGCTGTGTGCCGGAGTCAATTAGCCCAAGCTCGCTTATAAGCTCATTACTAACGTAATTTTCAAGCATAAGCGTTACATTTCCAAGAATTTGCACGCTCTGCCACAAATCATCGGGCGAGGCAAAAATATAGTCTTTTATTTCTACGCCAAGCGTTTCGCTTAAAGCCGACGTTCCCTGCGAGGGCCCTGCCGCGGCAACAGCGTCTTTTAGTGCCACCGCCTGCCCACCCAACAGCACAATTGTTTGTGGCGGCATTGACGCAACGGAAATTGTGTTGTTTACAGCGTCGAACTGCACTAAAGTGTAGCTTTCAGCTTCTGAAGCATTGCCCTCTCCGCACATTAAAAGCAGGGTTTTAGTGTCGTCCGGCGTTGGGTTTGTAACAAGCACGCCGCTTTGCGGCTGTGTTACGGGGTTTTGCGTATTAAAATTTATTTGCGCACTTCTAATTGTATAAACTATTAAATACAAAGGCAAAAACACAGCAATAGTGCACAAAAATGTAATTAGAAAAATTTTTTTGTTTGTCATTAAAATAAGCCTCGCTTTCTGTGTATAGCCTTGACATAAATGTGGAATGATATACAAAAAGGGAGGTATTAG
>CAYJHA010000155.1:0-3436 GCA_964369785.1 uncultured Bacteroides sp. | reverse complement strand
GGACGCCAACCCCTACATTTTATCCTTTTGGTTTGTGCATTTTGACGAAACGTATTTTTTAAATATAGGTTTTTCGACAGTCTGAGGGGCGGCCATTGGCCGCCCCTTCATTTCACATTCCTTATTTCTTCGCTAAATCAATTAGCCAACCTTCGGCCCAATATAACACCCATAACCGACGCCATCATAAGGCCCCTTGTCCAGCCACTAGAATCCCCCAAACAATAAAGCCCTTTTATGTTTGTAGTAAGCTCTTTGTCCATTTTCACCCTGTTAGAGTAAAACTTAAGCTCCGGTGAGTAAAGAAGCGTTTCTATTGACGCAAAGCCCGGCACAACAGTGTCGGCGGCGTGCATAAAATTGATGATGTTCATCATAGCCCTGTACGGCATGGCGGCGGTTATGTCGCCTGCCACTGCGTCCTCCAGCGTTGGGCGCAAGTTGCTGCGGCTAAGCTCATCTTGCCATGTGCGCTTGCCGTCCAGTATATCGCCGAAGCGTTGCACAAGTATTTTGCCGTCTGCAAGCATGTTTGTAAGCTCGCCCACTTTTTGGGCGTACTCAATGGGCCTGTTAAATGGCTCTGTAAAATTGTGCGAGCACAGTATTGCCAAATTTGTGTTGTCGCTCTTCAAGTTTTTATACGAATGCCCGTTAACAACTGCCAAATCGTTGTCGTAATTTTCTTGGCTAACAAAGCCGCCCGGGTTTTGGCAAAACGTGCGAACTTTATCTTTAAACGGCTTTGGGTAGCCTATAAGCTTGCTCTCGTAAAGCACGTTGTTTACTTTTTCCATAACTTCGTTGCGCACTTCAACGCGCACACCTATGTCTACCGTGCCGGCGGCGTGTGCAATGCCGTGCGTCGCACAAATTTTTTCAAGCCAGTCGGCACCGCGCCTGCCCGTTGCAACTGCAATGTTTTTTGCAAAAACTTCTTGCTCTTGCCCATTTTTGCAAAGCAAAACGCCCTTGCACTCTTCATTTTTAATAATTAAATCAACGCACTCGGTGTCGAATAAAATTTCAACACCGTTTGCTTGCAAATAATTTTGTATGGCAAGGTAAATTTCCTGCGCTTTTTCAGTGCCCATATGGCGTATGGGGCAGTCTACAAGTTTAAGCCCTGCCTGAATAGAACGCTTTCTTATCTCTTTCACTTCATCAGTTTGCTTTGCGCCCTCAATTTTGGTGTCTGCGCCAAATTCAAGGTAAATTTTGTCGGTATAGTTTATAAGTTCTTGCGAATAAGCGGCGCCTATAAGCTCGGGCAAGTCTCCGCCTACTTCATAGCTAAGCGAGAGCTTTCCGTCTGAAAAAGCGCCTGCACCTGAAAAGCCTGTTGTAATATTACATGGCTTGCAGTTTATGCATTTTTTTGTTTTGCTCTTTGGGCAAGCCCTTTTTTGTATGTCGTGCCCTTTTTCCACAAGCAAAATGCTTTGCTTTGCGCCGTTTCTTATAAGCTCCAGCGCTGTAAAAATGCCTGCGGGGCCTGCACCTATTATTATTGTGTCTTTTGTCATACTAGTGTTCATTTTATATCCTTTTGTGCACTTACCTTTTGGTTAGTGTTAATTTTCAAGCAATTGTGCTGTCTCGTTCATGGCTTTTATTATTTCCAAATGCTGTGGACATACGCCCTCGCACTGGCCACATTCAATGCAATCGCCTGCTTTGCCTGCCATAGCCATTACATAAACGTGCGCGTTTTTAACGCCCGGTGCCTCAATGCCATACTGCAAGTAGCTGTTGTACGACGCCAAAATTTGCGGTATTTTTAAGTTTACAGGGCAGCCTTTAACGCAGTACTCGCAAGAAGTGCAGCCAATTGTTTTAACACTGAGTATGCCGTTTGTAACATTGTCTAAAACACTGCGCTCTTCGCTTGTAAGCGGCGCAAAGTTTGCCATAGTTTTTGTGTTTTCGTCCACTTGTTGCATGTTGTGCATTCCGCTTAAAAGCATACCCACGCCCTCAAGCGATGCAACGTACCTTAGCGCCCAAGACGCTATGTTTTTATCGGGCGCATATTCTTTAAGCATTTGCATGTATTCATCTTTAAAGTTAACAAGCAGGCCGCCTTTAACAGGCTCCATAACAATAATTTCAACATTGTGGCGGCGTGCAATTTCATAACATTTGCGAGACTCAATATTGTCGCTGTCCCAGTCAATGTAATTTATTTGCAGCTGCACGAAGTCAAAAATCGGGTGTGCTGTAAGTATTTTATCAAGAATTTCAGCCTTATCATGGAACGAAAAGCCTATGTACTTTGCTGTGCCAAGTTCTTTTTGTTTTTGCATAAATGCCCAAACGTTGTTATCGTCAAGGGTTTTAATTCTTGAGTTACTCAAAGCATGTAACAGATAATAATCGAAATAATCAACACCGGCGCGCTCTCTTTGCTCATCAAATAATTTTTGCGGGTCGCTTTCATTCTCTATAAGCCACACGGGCAGTTTGTCTGCAATGCAAAATTTTTCACGCGAATAGCGCTGTACAACACATTGTTTCACTGCATTTTCGCTTTTTTCGTCGTGGTAGCCGTACGCTGTGTCAAAATAGTTAAAGCCCCTGTCCATGTATAAATCAACAAGCTTACATGATTCGTCAATGTCTATTGTGCCGTCATCATTTAAAGGCAAGCGCATAAAGCCAAAGCCCAACCTTTTGTCTGAAAAAATGCTCATTTTGCTCTCCATTCCGCCGTGTACTGTGTGAAATTAATTTGCACGCGGCATTTGTTTTAATTTAACTGTACTGTGTAAAATTATACCACGTTTATTCGTAACTTTCAATTATGTATTAAGAAGAACGAAAGCTAAGTTTAACCGTTAAAAAATAAGTGCTCTATTAAAATTCTAAAGCCGATAAAAACAAGAATTGCACCGCCGAGAATTTGCGCCCATTTGCTGAAAATTGCCCCGAGCGACTTGCCTAAAATATGCCCCACAACACAGCAAACAAACGTTATAACCCCAATATTTGCCGCGGCAACGTAAATGTTTGTGCCAAGCGCCGCAAAGCTTACACCAACTGCAAGCGCGTCTATACTTGTTGCAATTGCCTGTGTAAACACAAGCCTTTTTTGCGGCGAGCGGCGCATAGTTTCGCAGTTAACGGGCTCGTTCCATTCTTTAATGCAACTGTAAAGCATTTTGCCGCCTATAAAACATAGTAGTACAAACGCCACCCAGTGGTCAAACGCGGCAATAAAGCCGACAAAAACAGTGCCGGCCCAAAAGCCAATTATGGGCATAATGGCCTGAAAAACACCAAACGCAAGGCTAGATAAAACAGCACTGCGCTTTGACTGGTTAATATAGCACATGCTGTTTACAACTGAAACGGCAAAAGCGTCCATAGCAAGTGCGAATGCAAGAAAAACCATTGTTGAAATTGACATATTGCAAAAAATCTCCATTCTGTATAT
>CAYJHA010000154.1:0-3438 GCA_964369785.1 uncultured Bacteroides sp. | reverse complement strand
AAATAGATAGCGTGATTTCACGCTATCTCCATTCTGTGTGTAGTATGAGAAGCTTGTTCTATAACGATATTTTGCCTAAAACCACATTTTTCCTTGCGCCTGTTGCTCCCGGTGCATTGCTTTCTATACCGTGCAACGTCTCATTTGCAAGCACTGCAAAGGCAATTGCCTCTTTCGCGTTGCTGTTAAGGCCAAGTTCCTCGTTTGTAACAACGCGGCAAGGTGATAAACACTGTTTTAAGTGGCACATAAGCACAGGGTTCATGCTGCCGCCACCGCCTACTATTAGTAGCTCGGGCGTGGGCTTACAAAATAGCTCTACGCCTAGTTTAATGCTCTCGGCAGTAAAACGCGTAGCTGTTGCAAGCACATCTTCAAGGCAAACATTAAGCTCGCTTGCGCGTTGCAAAAGGCGGCTTACATATTCTTCGCCGTAGTATTCACGCCCTGTTGTTTTTGGCGGTGCTTTTTGCAAATAATCGTCTTGCAACATGTAGTTTAAAAGTTCGTTATTTATTTTAGCGGCGGCGGCAATAGCGCCGTTTTTATCATAGCGCATGTTGCCGTTTGTAATTTTGCACACAACAGCGTCCATTATCATGTTGCCGGGGCCTGTGTCGAATGCAAAAACGTCTTTTAACTCGCAACTTTTTGCAAGAAGTGTTACGTTGCCAATGCCGCCTATGTTTTGAAGTGCAACAGTTTTGTGTTCATCGCGGTAAAGTAAATATTCTGTGTATGGCACAAGCGGTGCACCTTGGCCGCCTGCCGCCATGTCGCGTGTTCTAAAGTCGCTTACAACGGGGCAGCCCATGCGCTCGGCTATTATGTCGGCCTCGCCTATTTGAAGCGTGCTTTTAAATGCACTGTCTAGATATGCCTCTTTTTTCGGTGCATGAAAAATTGTTTGGCCGTGGCTACCAATAAAAGCAATGTCGCTCTTTTTTATATTGGCTTTCTCGCAAATGCTCTCGCACGCAGTGGCAAACAGTTCGCCCAAATAAAAGCTAAGCTTGCAAACTTCTTCACTTCCGCCAAAATTGCCTGTTGCTACGTTTAATATTCTTTCACGTGCCTCTTTTGTAAAAGGGTATGTATCAAAGCTTTTTAATTCAACTTTAGTAGATACACCACACCCGCTTATCTGCACAAGCGCGGCGTCAATTCCGTCGGTAGATGTGCCGCTCATAAGCCCAATGGCGTATTTTTGTGCAGCGTTATTTTTAAAATAAGGTTGTTTCATGTGTGTTATAAATCCTTTCAAGCTGTGTAGCCACATTTATAAACTGGCAATTTATTTTTGTTTGTGATACAATTAATATCGTAAGATAAATGTTTTTTAAGATGTGCAATTAAAAATATTGTCACTTTTAATTATAAATGTAAAAGGTGCAATAATCAATAGTAAACATTATGTTTTAAGGAGGTGCGCCATGCAGTTTGTTGCAGGCTTTGATGGTGGCGGAACAAAAACAGCAGTGGAAATTCGCACAATAAACAACATTGTGAAAACGAGAAGTGATTTCGGTGCGCTGAATATTAACGGTTCAAGTATTGAGACAGTGCAAAATACACTTGAAAATGCTTTTTCTTTTTTAAATACACAGTGCGGTGGTTTGCAAAATTTAGCGTGTGTATGCATAGGAACAGCAGGTATTTCTAACCCTAAAACGCAGCAAATAATAGAAGAAACTGTGAGGCTTTGCGGCTTTAACGGCGAGATTATTTTAAAAGGAGACCATGAAACTGCGCTTGCAGGTGCAATTGGAAAGCAAGAGGGCGTTATACTTATAGCAGGCACGGGCTCAATATGCTTTGGGCGCACAGCAAGCGGTGAAACGGCGCGCTGTGGCGGCTTTGGGCATGTTTTAGATGATGGTGGAAGTGGCTATGCAATAGGCAAAAATGCACTTGTGGCAGTTGTGCGCTCACACGATAAACGTGAAAAGCCCACAGTGCTTACAAAACTTGTGTACGAGCAACTGGGGCTTTTAAATATTAACGAATTGATAAAATTTGTGCATGATGAAAAAACTGATAAAAAGAGTATAGCGTCAATAGCGCCACTTGTTTCAACAGCGTATGACATGGGCGATTTTGCCGCACGTGAAATAGTGAAAAACGCGTGCAAAGAACTTGCGCAAATTGCACAGCCTGTAATTGATGAACTTAATTTTGAAAGAACAGAAATTGCGATGGCAGGCAGCATTTTGAAAAAAGCACAAGAAGTTTATAGCGGTGTGAAACAAATGATTTCAGCAAAAAATGAAAACGTAAAATTTATAACGCCGGTGGGGGACGCCGCTTCAGGTGCGTGCATAATAGCGCTTGATAAAACAAGATAGTTTTAATTAATGTTAATATTATTAATATAAAAAGAAAAGGGAGAGAAAAATATGCCTGATATGCTTGTGAAACTTTATGAATTGCCGCAAAATGCGAGCAGTGCAGCGCCGAAAAATGACGATATAACAATAAGACGCGCGATGGCGCCCGATAAAATTAAGATAGTACAATGGGTGCAAGAACACTCAAGCGTTAGTGCGGCAGGGGAGTGCGATGTGTGCTTTTCAAAAACGCCAATATCGTGCTTTGTTGCAACAAGGGGCAAAGAGATTGTGGGCTATGCGTGTTATGACGCAACAGCGCCGAATTTTTTTGGCCCAACACGCGTGCTAGACACAGAGCAGGGCGGCGGAATTGGCAAAGCTTTGCTACTGCGCTGCCTTGGTGCGATGAAAGCGGCAGGCTATGCATATGCAATAATAGGTGGCGTAGGCCCAAAGGAATTTTACGAAAAAACGGTTGGTGCAACGCTAATAGAGGGTTCATCACCCGGTATTTATAAAGATTTTCTTGGCGGTAGCGGTAAAGGCTAGCCATTTCGAAGCTGCCCAAAAACAAAGCCTTTGCAAAAACTAGAGTGAATTTTTTTACCGGGGTGAAGGGCAACTTTTTGGGCCGCTACATTACATTAACATTAAACTCGCTTTTAAATAGTGGGTTTGTATGTTATAAATATTTTATTCTCATTTTGCCGGTTGAATTAAGTTTTCATACCCTTTGTTTCGCATTGAATTACTTGCGTAAAATTCTTTCATCTTCTCACAAGGGAAAGTACTGCACTGATTACAAAATTCAATGTTTTTGGCTCTACAACATGTTATTGTAAAGCAGTCGTTTAACAAAGTTTCATCAACGCGGCAGCCCTTACAATTAGCGTTTTGCTTGTAGTTTGTGCAGTTATTACAATCAATGCCACAATAAGCAATATTATGTGAGCTCATATGTTTTCTCCTAAAAATATAAAAATGATGTGTATATTATATACTATTTAGAATGAGAAACGCAATCGATAAACGATTGCGTTTTTTTGTGCATATAAAAAGTCGTCGCGAACTAAATATATTTAGCGACGACGTGGTGCGCCGGAAGGGG
>CAYJHA010000153.1:0-3818 GCA_964369785.1 uncultured Bacteroides sp. | reverse complement strand
TGGGCATATTCCTTGCACTGCCACAGTTCTTTGTCGCCCGTTTTGTACTTAAACAGCGCCCTGTAATAATACGTTTTGTGCTCGCCGCAAACTATTTTGCAGCTGTATTTGTACTTGTTGCTGTAACTTCTGGGGTTTTCAGCCGACTGCTTTTTGCTGCGCCCCTCCAAAATCTCGTTAGCTTTATCCCACAGCTCCTCCGAAACAATGGCCGGCACGTTTTCCTCGTCCTTATACATAACCCAGTCAGCTTCATCAAAAATTTTGCGCTCATTCGAGCGATAATCGTACTTGTGAGACTTATTGCCGCAGTAGTAGCCTTTATATTTTGGGTTAACCAAAATATTTTTTATGGTAGAAAAAGAAAAATCGTTGCCTTTTGTATTTTTAAAGCCGCTCTCATTCAGCACAGCGGCAATGCCACGAATACCGATTTTTTCAAGGGCGTAAAGCTCGAATATTTTTTTAACAACGGCCGCTTCTTCGGGTTCAATTATAAGCTTGCCGTCTTGCTTTTTGTAGCCCCAAATTCTGCTGTTACCAAGCACAACGCCGTTTTCAATTGCACGCTTAAAGCCGAATTTGACACGTTCTGATATTTTGCGCACCTCGTCTTGTGCTATGCTTGACATTATAGTAAGGCGAAGTTCAGCATCGGGCATAAGCGTGTTGATGTTGTCGCTTTGAAAAACAACGCCCACACCGTTTTTTAGCAGTTCTTGTGTATATTTAATGCTGTCCAGCGTGTTGCGTGAAAAGCGTGAAATCTCTTTTGTTATTATCAAATCGAACTTGTCGAGCTTGCTGTCGTCAATCATTTTCAAAAACGCTTCGCGTTTATATACGCTTGTGCCGCTTAGTGCCTCGTCAATATAGCCCTCAACATACGTCCAGTTAGGGCTTTTGCCTATAAAGTCTTGGTAGTAGCTTATCTGGTTTTTTAGTGAGTGCGCCTGCTCGTCGCTGCCTGTTGAAACACGCGCATAAAAGGTAACTTTTAGCGGTAAATCAAATATCGATTTGCCAAGGCTTAGTTCTTTTCGTAGGTCGTATATGTCCATGTTTGTAACTTCCTTAGTTTGCTTTGTTTTTTTGGTGTGTGCGATAGTGCGCTGTTAGCCTTAAAAATTGACGATATATTGTAGGGGCAACCCTCGCGGTTGCCCGTGCTGTGCGTGGCAGGTGCGGCAAGTGCAGACAGGGGCGAGCCCTGTTCCTACAGCAAAGCGTAAACTGTTATTTTTAACAAGGTAGTATGGGGATATTAAGCGCTGAAAGGTAAGCGGTATAAATACTTCTTTATGTTACAATTCATTATATTTTATATTTGTGTTTTTGTCAAATGTATTTTTTACAGATTATCAATTGTAAGCAAATAATCATCATTTTAAACAAGGTCGTCAACAACTGTTCGGTTGTTGACGACCTTATTTATCTATCTATCATAAAAATCAGGCGTATTCTTTTTAGGGCTGTTGTTAGTCGGAGCTGTTTTAATAAGCATTTCTCGCGCTTTTATGTACATTTCTTCTGTAATTATGCCTTTCATGTATAGGCTTTTGTTAACAGCAAGCTTCACATCGGTTTTTGCGAGTGTTATATTGCTTTGCAACTTGTTTTGCCCATTTGCTATAACAGTTTCGCTTGTGTCGTATGCTAGGTTTGTCCCATATGTTGTGCGTGTATTATTCATTTTCCCACCTCTTTTTCAATTAATATGAAAAGGTAGTATTTTATATTCGTTATTTTGCACTTTTTTATTGCACTGTTTTAAAATACTTTGCTTTTCACTTAACGTGAAAAAAGGGTGGGGTTGGGTAGTAGGGGGGCACTAGGATGGCGTATTCATCGGCTGTTGCACCTCAATATTTTTTTATCGCTATCTTTAGCAAAAACTAGAACTTTAAAAGTAATTTTGAAATATAATACAGAAAAATTTTAAAATGTGTAAAACATGCTTTCAAAAATGCGTTAAAATGTGTAAAATACATTTCCCGAAAAGCGTTAAAATGTGTAAACAATGCCGCAAAATTCACTTAAAATGTGTAAAATGCTTGAATTGTGAGAAAATGTATGATAGTATAATACTGTAAAATATATTCAGGAGATGTTACAATGGAAAGAAATGCAATGCATAAACTTCTGCTTTGGAAAGAAAATAGCGCAAGAAAACCATTAATAATAAAAGGTGCAAGGCAGGTTGGGAAAACTTGGCTTATGAAAGAGTTTGGCAAAAAGTACTATAAGAATTTTGTTTATTTTAACTTTGATGAAGAAGAAACACTTTCATCTGTTTTTGATAACAATAAAAATCCTGATAGAATAATTGAGCTGCTCAGCCTTTTAAGCGGTGAAAGGATTGAAAAAGAAACAACACTTATAATTTTAGATGAAGTACAAGAATGTTCTTCAGCTTTAAATTCTTTAAAATACTTTTTTGAAAAGGCTAATGATTATCATATAATTGTTGCAGGTAGTTTACTTGGAACGCTTTTAGCACAGCCGAAATCTTACCCGGTTGGAATGGTGAATTTATTAGCAATGTCACCGCTTACCTTTGATGAATTTTTAGCAGTTGTTGATAAGCCACTTTATGATTATTACCTAACAATAAAAAAGGGAAGTGTTGTTGAAGAAATTTTTCATAAAAAACTTTTAGAAATATTTGATTATTATTTAATTATAGGTGGTATGCCGGAATGTGTAAGTAGCTGGGTAAACAATAAAGATCCAAAAGAGGTAATTAGCATTCAAAAAGATTTAGTTGAAATATATGAAAACGATTTTGCTAAGCATAATGGCAAAGTAAATAGTGGAAGAATATTAATGGTTTTTAGAAGTTTAGTTTCACAGTTAGCTAAAGAAAACAGTAAATTTATATTTGGTGTGGTGCAAAAAGGGGCAAGGGCAAGGGAATTTGAAAATGCTATCGAGTGGCTAACATCAGCAGGTATGGTGAATAGAATTTATAATATATCAAAAGCAGAGCACCCAATCATCGCATTTAGAACGCCAAGTGCTTTTAAATTATATCTATTCGATACAGGATTATTAAAGCAAATGGCCGGAATAGAAAATTCATTTGTATTATTAAAATCTGATTATCAGTTTAAAGGTGCTTTAGTTGAAAATTTTGTTTTACAGCAAATTAAAAATCAATTTGAGGTTGATGTGCATTACTATGCTGAAAATAATATGGAAATAGACTTTATACTGCAGCACAAAGGTAGGATAATCCCGGTTGAAGTTAAAGCAGGTGAGAATATGAAAAGTAACAGCTTGCAAAAATTTATTAGTGAAAACAACCCTAAAATTGCTATTAGATTTTCAAGAATGGGATATAGAACAGATGGAAATATAACAAATATTCCACTGTATTTAGCGAGCAAATTAGATGTATTAATCTAGGGTTCGTTGTCACAATCATATTTTGGATGTTTTTTTCACTTTGCTTTTATGATAACCTTTCAATAGGGTAGTAGGGTGATTAGAAATTCAAGTTTTAAGAGTTAGCCATATAAATTAACAGGGCATAATTTATATGGCTAAACACTCGCTTGCTTTTAATTGAGCTTTTTTATTGCCTAAAAAATGCTAAAGGGTCTACATCCACACCGTCCTTGGTAGTTTCAAAATGAATATGATTACCCGTTGAGTTACCTGTCGTCCCAACATAGGCTATAACTTCGCCCTTTTGCACCGTTTGCCCATGTGTTACGGCAATGCCAAAGCAGTGTGCATAAAGCGTTTCATAGCCATCACTGTGCTGTATTTTAACAAAGTAGCCATAACCGCCCGCCCAAGAGTCCGTGCCGTTC
>CAYJHA010000152.1:0-3848 GCA_964369785.1 uncultured Bacteroides sp. | reverse complement strand
GCGTTAAACAAATAGCCAATTTTTTTGTGGCCAAGTTTAACTAAATGCTCAACAAGTTCATATGTTGCGCCTTTGTTGTCCATATCTACGTAGCTTAACTTGTTGCCGTGCGGCATGTTGTCTACAATTACTAATGGTGTTTTCAAGTTTTCGAATTTCATAATATCTTGCGCTGTCATTTCCGTGGCAAGCAAAATTATTCCGTCTGTCGGCTGGCTATCTATTGTGCTAAAAACACTGTCTAGGTTTTCGTCTGTTGCCACTGTCATAATTAAGTCGCAATTTTGAAGCCGGCACTCTTTTTCAACAGAATCAATAATTGCTGCCACGAACCCTGCGTTCCCATTTACAAGGTGAGAGTGTTTAATATATTTAATGAAGCGAATACTTTTTTTTACGTTTTCTTCAACTACCGTTTCAACTTTGTATCCGTTTTCTTCAAGCAGTGATATTATAAGAGCCCTTGTTTTTTTGCCCACGCCTTTTTTGTTGCTAAGCACCATAGACACCGTGGACGGTGAAACGTTTGCCGCGCTTGCTATTTCTTTCAGTGTCATAAAACCACCCCTTTAAAACAAAAAAATGCAACACTGCATTTTACTAAAATTTAACTGCAATTTAAGTATATTATATATTTTGGTGCAATTCAATATACTAAATGCACAATTATGGCAAATATTTATAAACAAATAGTACAAAAACGCAAAATAATATTGACTTTTAATAAATTTTATGATAATTTTAATAAAAATAAGGAGGGCTGAAAATTGAGTAATATTAATGAAAACCTAATTATAAAAGGATACGATTACGCAAAAGAAGTTTATGCACAGCTTAATGTTGATGTAGATGAGGCTTTAAAAAAAGCCGATAGCATACCGGTGTCTATGCACAGCTGGCAAGGCGATGACTTAATAGGCTTTGATGGAAGCGATAAACTTACGGGCGGAATAGCCGCCACGGGCTCTTACTTTGGAAGAGCGAGAACAATTGATGAACTTATGGCTGATATGGACAAAGCAATGACTTTAATACCTGGTGAAGTTAAAGTTAATTTGCACGCATGCCACGCACATTTAAACGGCAAAAAAGTTGACAGAAACGAATACACAATAAGTGAATTTACAAGCTGGGTTGACTGGGCGAAACAAAAAAATATAGGGCTGGATTTTAACCCAACATTTTTCTCGCACCCGAAAATGGATGGCGATTTTTCGCTTTGCAGCAGCGATGCAGGCGTTAGAGATTTTTGGATAGACCACGGAAAATGCTGCAGAAAAATAGCTGAAGAATTTGGCAAAAGGCTTGGCAAAACGTCTGTTGTGAACTACTGGATGCCCGATGGATACAAAGACATACCGGCCGATACATTTGTGCTAAGGGAGCTTATGGCAAACTCTCTTGACGAAATATTCAAAGAAAAGCTTGATAAAAAATATGTGCGCGAAGCAGTGGAAAGCAAGCTGTTTGGCTTTGGGCTTGAAAGCTATACCGTAGCAAGCCATGAATTTTCATATGGTTACGCTGTAACAAGAGACAAAGTATATTGCCTGGACGCAGGGCATTTTCACCCAACAGAGAGCATTGCAGACAAAATTAGCTCTGTGCTGTTATTTACAGAAAATGTTTTGCTACACTTAAGCCGCGGCGTAAGGTGGGACAGTGACCATGTTGTAACTTGGAGTGAAGAGTTGCAAAGTATAATGAATGTAATAATACATAATGGCTTTGAAAACAGGGTTTTCATTGGGCAAGACTATTTTGATGCGTCTATTAACCGTATTGCTTGCTGGGCAATAGCTATGCGAAACACAAGAAAAGCTATTTTGAAAGCATACCTTGACCCTATTGCAGAAATTAAAAAAGCAGAGCAAAATGCAGATTACACTAAAAGGCTTGCTCTTTTAGAAGAGACAAAGTCGCTTCCGTTCGCGGCCGTGTGGGACTATTATTGCCTAACAAAGCAAAAGCCCGTAGGCAAAGCGTGGCTTGATGAAGTTGACAGCTATGAGAAAAATGTGCTTTCAAAACGCGTTTAAACAGGGGAATATTAAAACCGGTTAAATGCACCAAAAACGGAGGTATAGCGTGAAAAATCACGCTATCAATTATTCAAATGGCGTGCCGCCAGCGGCGGCACATGCCAATTAATCTCCATTCTGCATGGAGAATTTTCAAAACTATTTGTGCTGTGCACAGAATGGAGATTAAAATGAGCAATTATTATTTAGGCCTTGATAACGGTGGAACATTGATAAAAGCCGTTTTGTTCGATGAAAAAGGCGAGCCTGTGTGCTCTGCTTCAAAAGAAATGCCGCTGTCAACGCCGCATGTAGGCTATACTGAGCGTGATATGAACGAGCTGTTTGAGGCAAACTGTGAGTGCATAAGAAAAATAGTGGAAACGTGCAATGTGCCGGCAGAAAAAATAGCTGCCGTTGCATGTGCAGGGCACGGAAAAGGCCTGTATTTGTGGGGCAAAGACGACAAGCCGGCGTACCCCGGAATTGTTTCAACTGACACGCGCGCAGCTGAGATTATTGATGAATGGAAAAAAGAGGGCATAGATAAAGCTGTGTTTGAGAAAACATGGCAGAGCATACTTGTAAGCCAGCCCGTGGCAATTTTGGCTTGGTTTAAAAGGCACAACCCAGCGGTGTACGCTAATATAAAATGGATTTTGTCTGTAAAAGATTACATTAGGTTTCGCCTTACAGGCGTTGCAAACAGTGAATACACAGACGCTTCAGGCACGAACTTGATGAATTTAAACTCACGCCAATATGATGATGAACTGCTTAAAATATTTGGCATAGAAGAGGTTAAAAGCGCATTGCCGCCACTTAAAAGCTCTTGCGATTGTTGTGGATATGTTACAAAAGAAGTTGCAGAAATAACAGGCCTTGCACAGGGAACACCGGTTGCCGGCGGCATGTTTGACATTGACGCGTGCGCTATTGCACAGGGTGTTATTGATAGCGACAACATTTGTGTTGTTGCAGGCACGTGGAGCATAAACGAATATATTTCAAAAGTGCCTGTGACAGATAAATCAGTTTTAATGAATTCGATATTCTGCCTGCCTGAGTTTTATTTAGTAGAAGAGTGCAGCCCAACATCAGCAGGAAACCACAAGTGGTTTATGGACATGTTTGCAAGTGACGTGCTTAAAGAGTCGAAAGCGAGCAACAAGCCCACTTATGCACTTGCAGATGAAATGGCAATGAGCGTTGACATAAGCGAAGATGTGCCTGTGTTTTTACCGTTTTTATACGGTTCAAATTACAACCCAAATGCAAGAGCAAGCCTTGTGGGCATGAACGCAACGCATAAAATGGCACATGTTATAAGGGCTGTTATGGAGGGTATAGTTTACTGCCACATGGAGCACATTGACGCACTTTTAAAAAACAGAACTAAGCCGAATGCCATAAGGCTGTGTGGTGGGGCTTCGCGCTCTGACTTTTGGGTGCAAATGTTCGCCGACATAAGCAACTTGCCTATTGAGCGTACGCATATAAGCGAGCCCGGTGCAATGGGCGCGGCAATGTGTGCGGCAGTGTGTGCAGGGCATTTTAAAGATTTAAGCGCTGCTGTAAAAAGCATGGTGCGTGTAGATAAAGCAGTGCAACCAAATGCTGAAAATAACGCTGTGTATGTGCAAAAACGTGAAAAATATACAGCCGTTAGCCGTGCACTTGACGATGTATGGAGTATGTTTAACTAAATTAAATAATTAGGCTGTTGCAAATTTAATGTGGCCTAAAAGGCACAATTATAATAAACGTCGGTAAATTTTGTGCCATATATAAATTGACAAGCAACATGTTTTACTGTATAATTTGTCG
>CAYJHA010000151.1:0-3979 GCA_964369785.1 uncultured Bacteroides sp. | reverse complement strand
GCCGCCTGTGCCGCCGCCCGTGCCGCCTGTGCCGCCGCCCGTGCCGCCTGTGCCGTCATAGTAAAATTTAGTGTACTGATATGCAGTTTGTTGCCAATATTGATTAGCTTGGTCAAAATTTTCTGTTGTTATAGATGAATTGGATACGCCATAGTCAATTTTAGCGTATTGGTTATTACTTGAAGCAACCGAGTTAATGTAATCTCTTGCATCAGCAGTGCCAGCTACAGTATTAAAGCCTGCCGCACTTGTTGCAGCTATGTAGCCTGTATATGGTGGGGTGTTCTGCTCATGTCCTCTAAGGTCAATTGTTCCACTAACCGCAATATTGGTTGTACTAACTATATTTATATAACCGCCATATGACGTAGCCGAGCCATTTATGCCATTTAAAACGCCTTGCGTGTTAAATGTGGCATTCTTACGCGCGGCAACAGCCCCATTAACACCGAAATATGCTGTACCCGTAGTAGTTACGGTACAGTCTTGTACATCAATGCTTCCATTCACGCCCGTAGTGCCAATAATGGTTAGCGTATTTTGTGTCATATCTGCGCCGCTGGGCCCTTTAATAACATAGGTACACCCTGCCTCGTCAAATGACATACCATACCCACCGGTATTAGAAATATTATTAGTACCATAAAGCGTAATAGCTGTATGTTTAATGGCACCGGTTGTAGAAGTTGCAGCACTTGTAGCTGAAAAACCGGCATTAAAAGTTACATTATTAAATACAACATTTATATGTTCATGTAATTTCACATGCTCACTGAAACTTCCGGTGAATGTTATAACGTTATTACTATATGTAATGTTTCCATTAGGGTAATTGTTAATATTTGCGGCAGTATAAACATTGCTACCAACAGTAACAATGTAACTTTCAGCAAAAACGCCTAAAGGTAACATAGCGCATATAAATACCACGGAAACTACAAATGATATAATTTTCTTCAGCTTGTTTTTCATTATAGACCTATCTTTCTGTTATGTTGTGAAAGTACGAAGTCTCAACAAAAAAACACCCATCCCCAAGACAATGTAACCGCAATGTAATTGTCCCTATTCGCTTTCATAATACCGCAAAATAAATAATTTGTCAACAGTTTTTAGGCAAAAAAACAGTTGGTATCACTAGCTTTATAGCAAATTTTACGTTTAAAAACAAAGTTTCAATTTAATACATTTTTTATGCATAAAAATTAAATTGATATAGCATTCAAAATGCATTTTAAACTAAAAAAAATACATTTTTATGAAAATTTTATTTTTTAAAGCGTTTTCTTTATTTTTGTGGTAAAATATAGTTGTGCTTTATAATTGTAAAAGTATTATTTTTTTATTACAAATTAATTTTATTAAACAAACAGCACAAAAAGGAGTATAAATTATGTTTAAATTTTCGCACGAAAACCACAATGTTTTTGATTTAGAAAAATCAATACAATTTTTTAAAGAAGCTTTAGACCTTGAAGTGCAAAGAGTGAAAGAGCCCGAGGATAAATCTTGGAAAATTGTTTTCATGGGCAACGAGCACCCAAACTTCAAACTGGAGCTAACATGGAACAGAGACCGAGATAAACCATATAACTTAGGTGAAAACGAAATGCACCTAGCTTTTGAGGCCGATGACATGGAACTGGCACACGCAAGGCACGAAAAAATGGGCTGTATTTGCTATGAAAACAAAAAAATGGGAATTTATTTTATTAACGACCCCGACGGCTATTGGATAGAAATTATACCTAAAAAATAAGGCTTTTTTATAATTTTTAAGCTACATAAAATATAATAATAGGCACTAAAAATATGGCAAAAAGTTGTGTTTTCTACGGAAAACACCTTAGGGCGCTGCCCTAAAACCCGAAATTTTTTGAAAAAAATTTAGTAAAACTTTTATTATTCGTTATAAAGACGAAATGCTATAGATTTTTTGACACGCTGAGGGGCAAAAACGAAATTGTTGTATTTCGCTTTTGCCCCTATTTAAGTCAATTTAAAATTTTTAGCCGCCCACACATAACCAAAATTAGTTTATGTGTGGGCGGCTAAACGCAGTTTTTTATAATAAAATATAAAAAGACAAAAATATTATTTGCACAAATTGCTAAGCGCCGCTTTATCAATTGCACTGTCAAGTGTCGAAACTATTTTAGAGCCATTAATATAAACAGCACACGGCAATTTTGTAACACCAAGCCTTTTTGCCAGCCCGTCAGATTTATATGTATCTATGGGTGTAACTTTTACAGCACTATTCTCTTTCGCAAACTCATCAAAAACTGAAAGCAGCTCACGCGAGGCACTGTCTGCCGCATTGTAAACGTACACAAGTGACGGCTTGCCGTGGTTTAAAAGCTGTTCTTCATACACCTCAGACTCTGCAATGTACTTCTCTGCGCTATAACCTGCAATTGCACCGTCGCCAACTGCCGTAGCAACTTGCTTTAAGAACTTACTTCTAACATCGCCGGCGCCAAAAACACCTTGAATGTTAGTTTCCATCTTCTCGTTAGTTATAAGCTGGCCTGCCCTGTCCATATCAAGCATACCTTTAAAAATTTCTGTGTTTGGTACATACCCAATAAACAAGAAACAGCTGTCAACTTTTACCGGTATTTTTTCATTAGTCTTTAAGTTTTTCAAAACAACGGTGTCAAGGTGCTCGCCGCCCTCAAAGCTGTCTACAACAGTGTTCCAAACATACTCCATTTTCGGGTTTGCAAGCGCCTGTGCCTTTGCAATTTCGTTACAGTCCATTTTGCCTGTGTCGTGCATAACACTAACAATTACTTTGTCGGCAAATTTTGTTAAGAACATTCCCTCTTCAATTGCAGCGTCGCCACTGCCAATAACCATAACTGTTTTGCCGTTGTTTGCCGCGGCGTCGCAAGTTGCACAAAAAGAAATGCCTTTGTCATAGAGGTATTTGTCCTCGTTTGTTGCGCCTGTAAGGCGCGGCTTGCCACCGCTTGCAACTATAACAACTTTTGCCTCGTAAATATTTCTGAATGTCTCAACTTTTTTTACTTCACCCTCAAGGCTAACAGACTTAACATCAGTTAATTTGAAATCAACGCCAAACCTCTTAGCTTGCTTTTGAAATAAGTTCATAAGCTCAATGCCGGACGAACCCTCCGGAAAGCCGGGGTAGTTTTCAATTTCAGCTGTATAAGTAGCAAGGCCGCCTACAAGAGATTTTTCTATAAGTAGCGTTTTAAGCTTTGCACGCCCGCAATAAATGCCTGCAGTCATGCCGGCGGCGCCGCCACCTATAATTACTACATCATATTGTTCAACTTTCTTTTCCATGCTTTATCCTTTCATTGTGCTCTCACATAAAATATTTTGCAAGCAATTTACTTCCAAAGAAAGCACCTACTAATAAAAATAGAGCAAAAACCCAACCTGAAAGTGAAAATGCTGATATAGCGGAGAAAAATGCGCCAATGTTACAGCCCATTGCAAGCCTTGCACCATAGCCCATTAAAAGGCCGCCAAGAACTGCCGCAACTACTTGCTTTTTCGATTTTATTTTCTTAAACTTAAACTGTGAAGCAAGCAAAGTTGAAAGCAATGCGCCGAATATTATGCCTATGTTGCGAATTGAGCCGCCGTCGGCAAGAAAGCCCGCCGCAAGCCTGCTTTGTGAGCTTTCAGACGCAAAGTACGCCCATGTGCTAACATCGCCGCCAAAAAGCTCGAACACCCATGCGCCCCAGTTTGCAAAAGTGCTTGTAACGCCCCAGGCACCGCCTAAAGTTGCAATGTGTGCAACTTGAAAAGCCGCAAGAAGCACTGCGCCTGCTACGTAAGTTAACGGCTCTGACAACAGCTTTTTGTAAAATGGGTTTTTGCCAAGGTCAATAAAAAATTGTTTCAAAACAAACCCTCCATCTTACTTTGTTTTTTCAATAACGATTTCCCATTCGCCGTCATCTACTTCTTCAATTTCAACGTTGTGGCCTTGTTTACG
>CAYJHA010000150.1:0-4027 GCA_964369785.1 uncultured Bacteroides sp. | reverse complement strand
TCAAACATGCGGTGCAAAAAAACCGTCCCCTACAAATCAACCTTAATCGTCAGTCAATTCAATATACTGCTCACGCTCTGCCCCAACTGAAATATATTTTATTGGCACGCCAACGCTTTTTTCAATAAACTGCACATATTCAAGCGCGTTCTTTGGCAAGTCTTCTTTCTTTCTGCAACCGGACAAATCTTTTTGCCAGCCTTTAAACGTAACGTTAACAGGCTTTGCCCTCTCAAGTGCGTCGCCGTATGGGAACTCTTCAATTTGCACGCCGTCAAGCTCATATGCAATTGTAACAGGTATTTCGTCAAGGGTGTCAAGTATGTCAAGCTTTGTAAGCGCCAAAATGTCTGCGCCTTGTGCGCGGCAACCGTAGCGGCTTGCCACAACGTCAAACGGGCCTACCCTGCGCGGGCGGCCTGTTGCGGCGCCAAACTCGCCACCGGCGTTGCGAAGTTTCTCTGCTTCTTGCCCAAAAAGCTCGCATGTAAACGGCCCCTCGCCTACACAAGAAGAGTATGCTTTCATAATTCCAATGTTCAAATCTATTTTATGGTTTGGCACGCCTGCACCAACAGGTGCATATGCGCCTATAACGTTTGACGACGAAGTATACGGGTAAATGCCAAAGTCAATATCACGCAGTGCGCCAAGCTGTGCTTCGAACATTATGTTTTTGCCGGCTTTTGCGGCTTTGTCTAAAAACAGTGCCGTGTCGCAAATAAACGGTTTTATAATTTCGCCGTATTTTTCAAGCCATGCCCACATGTCGTTTACACTAACAGGCTCTTTTCCGTAAACTTTTGTTATTGTCAAGTTTTTATATTCTACAACGCTTTCAAGGCGTGGCTTTGTTGTTTCAGGCTGGAACAAGTCGCCCATTCTGAACGCTTTTTTCATGTATTTGTCGCCGTAAACAGGCGCTATGCCTCTTCGTGTAGAGCCGTATTTTGCGTCTGCCAAACGGTCTTCTTCATAGCAATCTAACAATTTATGGTACGGCATACAAATAACGGCACGCTCTGATATTTTCAAGTTGCCCGGCGTTACTGTAATTCCACCTTTGCGCAAGTTCTCAATCTCGTTCACAAGGTGCTCAATGTCAATAACCATGCCGTTGCCCATTACATTTACAACGTCTTCACGTAAAATGCCGCTTGGTAGCAAGTTTAAAATAAACTTACCTTTTTCGTTCACAACAGTGTGCCCTGCATTGTTTCCGCCTTGGTAGCGCACAACTATGTCGTACTTTTCGCTAAGAAGGTCAACCATTCTACCTTTGCCCTCGTCGCCCCAGTTAATTCCCGTAATTGCTGTGAGCATATTCCACAACTCCTCTATATATACTTTATTCCAATATATTTTATCATATGTTTTTAATTTTTACCATACTTTTTGCAAAACACTTATAATTGTTCACAAATTTTGCATATTTTGTATTAAAAAAACGCAAAGTAGAGAAAAAGGCAAAAAAATTTGAAATTATGCTTGACAATAAACAATAAAAAAGTTATAAAATTTATATAGGATTAATATTTGCAGAAAAATAAAAATAGTATTTACCGTTTTTATCCTTTATGCATAATTAAAAAAAGCAACTCGTAAATATTATTAATTCAAAGCAAATTCACTTTTTAATCAATAAGCAAAAATTGGCTAGCCGCCGGCCATAATAAGTGCGGCAACCTTGGCACATTTAAAAGCCCGTTGCCGCTTTTGGGCTTTTAGCTTATATGTGCTTGGGCTAGCGGCAGAATGGAGTTAATATGGTATTTGAAAGAGTAAGAGAAATTATTTGCGACCAACTTGATCTAGAAGAAGATGCAGTGACAATGGAATCTAACATTGTTGACGATTTTGACGCAGACAGCCTTGACGTTGTAGACCTTGTTATGACACTTGAAGACGAGTTTGCAATTGAAGTGCCCGACGACAAAATTGAGAACTTTGTTACTGTTGGCGACGTTGTGCGCTTTATTGACGATAATACGTAATTTAAAAACTAGTTATATTGTAGGGGCGGGGTTGCCCCGCCCGCAAATTGTGTGTTAAGCACATATGTTTTGCGGGCGGCGAAACGCCGCCCCTACGTTTAGTTGCAGTTATTAGTTATTAGTAATTAGTTTAGTTACTACCGAAATGGAGAAAAAAATGAGCAATAACAAAAAATCCGTAGAGGCAATAACCTCAATGGAAGAGGACTTCACAAAATGGTATACCGACATTTGCTTAAAGGCTGAACTTGTTGATTATTCAACTGTTAAAGGCTGCATTATAATGCGCCCTTACGGCTATGCAATATGGGAGAACATAACAAAAAACCTTGATGCACGCTTCAAAGCAAGCGGGCACGAGAACGTTGCAATGCCTATGCTTATACCCGAAAGCCTTTTGCAAAAGGAAAAAGACCATGTGGAGGGCTTTGCGCCCGAGGTAGCATGGGTTACAATGGGCGGCAGTGACGAGCTTGAAGACCGCATGTGCGTGCGCCCAACAAGCGAAACACTTTTTTGCGACCACTGGAGCAACGTGCTTCAAACATACCGCCAGTTGCCCATGAAATACAACCAATGGTGCAGTGTTATGCGCTGGGAGAAGACAACGCGCCCATTTTTGCGCACGCGTGAATTTTGGTGGCAAGAGGGGCACACAATACACGAAACTGAAAAAGAAGCAATTGACGAGACAATTGATATACTTGAAACGTATGCCGATTTTGTTGAGAGCGACTTGAACATACCCGTATTAAAGGGCGAAAAAACACCGAAAGAAAAATTTGCCGGCGCAGAGGCAACATACAGCATTGAAGCAATGATGCATGACGGCAAAGCACTGCAAAGCGGCACAAGCCACTATTTTGGCGACGGTTTTAGCAAAGCGTTTGATGTGACGTTTACAGGGCGCGACAATAAATTGCAGCACCCTTACCAAACAAGCTGGGGCGTTTCAACGCGCATGATAGGCGCAATTATTATGACGCACGGCGACAATAACGGGCTTATTTTGCCTGCAAACATTGCACCTGTTCAGCTTGTTATAGTGCCAATAGCCTCGCACAAAGAGGGTGTGCTTGAAAAAGCGGCAGAGCTTAAAGACATGCTGGGCAAAACGCTGCGCGTTAAAGTGGACGACAGCGACAACTCGCCCGGCTGGAAATTTGCACAGTGGGAGATGAAGGGCGTGCCACTTCGCCTTGAAATTGGCCCGCGTGACATTGAAAACGGCGAGTGCGTGCTTGTGCGCAGAGATTTGGGCGAAAAAACAGTTGTGAAATTAAGCGAGCTGGAAGCGAAAATACCCGAAATTTTAGAAGAGTACGGCAAAGCGCTTTTTATGCGCGCAGACGAAAACAGGCAAAAGCGTACATTTGCGTGCACTGAAATGGACGATGTTATAAGCACAGCAAACAGCCAAAACTGCTATATTAAAACAATGTGGTGCGGCGAGCTTGCGTGCGAAGAAATGATGAAAGAAAAAGCGGCGCTTACAAGCCGCTGTATGCCGTTCGAGCAAGAAAAATTGAGCGATGTTTGCCCGTGCTGTGGCAAGAAAGCTGAAAAAATGGTTGTTTGGGGCAAGGCGTACTGATTAGTTGTTAGAGATTAGTTGTTAGAGATTAGTTATTAGAAATGGGCTAAGTTGTTGTTTTGTTAGATTTTGTGTGAATAAAAAATGCAAAATTATAGGGCGGCCATTGGCCGCCCGAAACGTTGCAATAATAACAACTACCAACTAACAACTAAACATGTAGGGGCGAGCGGTGGTCGTCCGTGTGAACCTAGAACCAAAATTTGTAGG
Organism: uncultured Bacteroides sp.; assembly: GCA_964369785.1. Lineage (GTDB taxonomy): Bacteria > Bacillota > Clostridia > Oscillospirales > Ruminococcaceae > Ruthenibacterium. Next base: position 229 of record CAYJHA010000150.1, on the reverse strand, counting down.
GGCGTATTCCTGTGTGTGTTCGCCCGAAACCAACAGGAAAACTTTTGGTTTCGGGCGGTCACGCGCACGCATAGGAATTCGCCCCTACTTTTGTTTATTAAATAAAATTAAATTGACGAAAATTATTCTATTGCGCCTTAATCCCTTTTACCACATGCCCATTTCAATGCCGTCAACTTAAACGTAAAAATGCCCTCTTTTGCACTGCGGTGCCACCTCTCCCGAAGGG
>CAYJHA010000149.1:0-4068 GCA_964369785.1 uncultured Bacteroides sp. | reverse complement strand
CGTTTGGCATGGCACCACAGGCAATACCATTTGTAATTATTCTTGTGGCAGCGGCCAAAAAAATGGGCTACGATGAAACTGTTGGCGTAGCTATTGTTGTGCTTGGTATTTACTGCGGCTACACGCCCGGTGTTTTAAACCCATTTAATACAGGCATAGCACAAGAAATAGTAGGGCTTCCTATTTTCTCGGGCATGGGTCTTCGCATGGTTTTGCTTGTGGGTTCACTTCTTATAGCCTACCATCACACAGTAAAGCACGGAAAAAAATATAAAGCCACAAACACACTTCAAAGCAACAATGTTATCGAAAACGATAGCGCAAACACGGCGCAAAAAACAACACTTAGCAAAACAGATGTTTTTATTTTAAGCATGTTGTTTTTAACAATTTTGGCACTTGTTGTAGGTGTGCTTTTATTTGACTGGTACCTTGAAGAAATGTCGGCACTGTTTTTAGTTATGGGCCTAGTTGCAGGCTTATTACACCACAAAGGTAACTTAGAAAATGTGATGAATGATTTTATAAACGCAACGAAAGAAATGTTTACTGTAATAGTATATGTAGGCTTTTCAAGGGCAATTCTTGTTATTTCAGAAGATGCATTAATCATGGACACTATTGTTTACTATTTGTCTGTGCCTCTTTCAATGATGAATAATGTTTTTGCCGCAATAGGAATTTACCTCTCTCAGGGTATATTAAACTTCTTTATTCCGTCTTCAACAGGGCAAGCAGTTGTTATGATGCCTATAATTTCGCCGCTAAGCGACCTTGTGGGAATAACACGTCAAACGGCAGTTTTGGCATACCAAGCCGGCGACGGCTTTTGGAACATGATTACGCCAACACATTCTATGCTAATGGCGTCACTAGCGCTTGCTGGTGTTTCTTTCAGCAAATGGTTTAAGTTTGCATTTACACTTGTGCTAAAGTGGAGCTTGCTTGTGTGTGCACTATTGGCTTTTGCGGTTATTATTAATTGGGGGCCGTTTTAACTTAAGATATTTTAACATTTTTGGAACTAACTTTTTTATATAAGATTGTTTTGCACCCGAAATTTAATGCAATTCGTCATAAAATTAGGGCTTACAAACATTGAAACAGTAAAACTGCTTATTTATCAAAACTTTCAAGATACTTCGCCACAGACCTTGTCATCTCTTTGCTAAAATCACTGTTAAACTTACGGTTACAAAAAGCTTGTAAATCCTGTTCAGTGGTTTTAATTCTATTTGGGTTTGCTTTAGAAAAATGGTTGTCAAAACAATCTTTTATCTCATCATCTGAAAGATGTGGATATGTATTTTCTCGAGCGATATATTTAATATCAAAGCGTCGTGGTTTTACACGGTCACGCTGTTGTTTGGTAGGGTACCCAATAACAAGCATACAAACAGGAACAGCACATTCAGGAAGATTAAGCATTTCACGGTGCATCTCACAATTCTCTAATATATCTCCAATATAACAGCTTCCTAGCCCAAAGCTTTCAGCTGCCACTACCATATTTTGTGCAGCAATGGCTGTATCTGTTACAGCTAGCATAAGGTCTCCCACACCTAACTTTCTAGGGTCGGCGCCTGCAATCTCAAAGCCACGATGCCAACGTGTGTGGTCTGCAACAAAAATAAATACAAGTGGGGCATTTGCAATAAATGGCTGGTTGTCACAGCTTTTAGAAAGTGCTACCTTCAGGTTATAGTCTGTCACATCAATAATACTATACATTATCTGATTTCCGGCCGTTGGGGCTTGTAAAGCAGCCTCTAACAGTGCTTGTTTTATCTCTTGTGGCACCGGTTTATCTTCATACGCACGTACGGATTTTCTATCATGTAAACTTTTAATTATATCATTCAATTCGCTCTCTCACTTTCTTATTTTAATTGTTTGTACAATCTATAACATACCTTGTTTCAAAGTCAAAAAATACAGCGTCAGTAAGTTTTATTTGCAGAACAACAGTGCTTATGTCATTATAATCGCTATGCCCATTATCCCACCATTTAGCACCACCAATATTAAAAATTTGTATTGACTTTTATTATACCACCAACAAATTAAATTAACAAGAAAGAGGCGTTGCCATTGCGAGTATAGATTAACTAAATAACAACAAAAAGCTCACGTTTTGCAAAGCGTGGGCTTTTTAATTTTAAAAGGAGAGTGATAAAAGATTGACCTAAAAAACCAATTCTACGGCTTTAAAATAAAATGACAGGGCTGACAAGAAAACAAGCCGCTGAGGCGACTGCAACGCTATTTAACACAAGTGCAGTGCATATAGGCGGTGGCTATGCCACGCCATAAAATAGATTATAAATATTAAAAACAAGGGAAACACCGTCAAATTGTCGGTGTTTTTTGCTACCCAAAATTAGAAGGAGACAAGATTATTGTGAACGATAAAAACAATAACGAATTAAATGTGCTATCAGGGGCGATTGTATCGCCACTGATTAATGTTTTACACGAAAAGGGCGGCTCACATGATGTTGCAGTTGCACTATAAAAAACTCCACAGTACGACAAACCGTACTGTGGAGTTTTTGTAAAAATTAAATTTATTCATTTCCCCAAATTTCAATTTGTGTTAATGCCGGAAATGGTGATAATTCATCTGATTTTATTAGGTTTGTAAATGTAACTTCATTTACTGTTTTGCTTTCAAATATAATATCTTGCGGAACATGTGTTTTGCTTAGTGTTGCTGTAATTTTGCTTTTATCCGAAAAAACCAAATCACCTTTAACCCACCAATTATCATGCGGAAAGTCTGCTCGCACAGTAATTCTTGCCTTGTCTATTTTTACATCTCTACCAAAGGATATTTTTATAGCGGCATTCGGGTCTCTATTTATGCCCCATGAAGCATACGGATAAACACCATGTGATGAATTTTCATATATGCCGTCAATAGCATTTCTTGCGGCAAAAACTGCTTCGTTTCGCGTTTCTACATTTGCACTTGCATGTGGGTAAAACCCGGTGTTATTGTGCCTGTCATAAGGGTTAAATGCAAGGTTTCTATATTCGGCAATTTCTTCTTTTTGTGCTATACGTGCAGTGAGTAAGTGGCAATTACCATAAAAAGATTTTGGGCTGTAACACACTTTTTCGTCATCTAGTGGAACTGTAAAGCTTGCAAAGCCACCAAAAGCAAATGGCTCGACAAAAATTAGCGTTTCAGGCATTGTCTCATCAAATTTAATAAAGTAGTGTCCACTTGCATTTGTTTCAAGTTCAATTCTATCGCCTTTTTGATAGTCAGCCATATAAACTAAACTAATGCTATCTCCACAAGGTCTACTTATTGCAAGAGTTTTTCCGTCTTTATTGTTTATTTTAAGCCTCAAATTTGTCATGGTTTCTTACCTATATACGCCAAAATTCCGCCGTCAACATATAAAACATGCCCATTTACAAAGTTGCTTGCATCGCTTGCCAAAAATACGGCAGGGCCTGCAATGCCTTTATCCACGTTTTCTTGTGATAAATCGTTAAAACAAATTGTTGCACCTGCTTTTGCGTAAGCTGTTGCAATTGCAAAACCAATGCCGTAGCTTGCGCCTGTAATTAGTGCTATTTTATTTTCTAAACTACAATTAGTCATTTTTCCTCTCCCATGAATTTATTTTATTTAATTGCCAAAGTTTTGTGTGCTTTGCACGCTTTTGATATTGTCTAAAATTACAAATACTATTTAAGCTCATTGCTAGGGATAGTATCCATATCATCAAAAGTTTGGTTCTCGCCGCCCATTGCCCAAATAAAGCTGTAATTTGTTGTGCCACAGCCTGAGTGTATGCTCCAAGATGGGCTTATAACAGCCATTTCGCTTTGCATTACAATGTGTCGTGTCTGGCTTGGCTCGCCCATATAGTGCATTACAACATGCTCTTTTGGGAATTCAAAATATGTGTAAATTTCCATGCGGCGCTCGTGCGTATGTGAGGGCATTGTGTTCCACACATTACCCTCGGCAAGCTCTGTTAAACCCATTGTAAGTTGGCATGTTGGCAAAACATCGGGGTGTATAAACTGGTTTATAACACGTTTATTTGC
>CAYJHA010000148.1:0-4090 GCA_964369785.1 uncultured Bacteroides sp. | reverse complement strand
AAATTTGGCAATATATCGATACAAACCCACTAAAATGGGAAGATGATTGTTACCACACATAATAAAAACACAATGCCCGTAGGGGCAGGCTTCACGCCTACTTTATATTCGCCAAACCGAACAAAAAAACAACAACCAAACGAAAGGTTCACACACATATGGCAAAAAAACAAAGCAAACGGCAAAGCCCAAAACGCCCTGAACTCGGTGATAATGTCGAAATTCTAGACGCCGGTAGCGTTACAAAAACACGAATAACAAGAACGCTTGAAACAAACTACATGCCCTATGCAATGAGCGTTATAGTTTCGCGTGCGTTGCCGGAAATTGACGGCTTTAAGCCTGCACACAGAAAAGTTTTATACACAATGTATAAAATGGGGCTTTTGAAAGGCTCGCGTACGAAAAGCGCGAACATTGTGGGCAACACAATGCACCTTAACCCCCACGGCGACCAAGCAATTTACGACACCATGGTGCGCCTTGCACGCGGAAACGAAAGCTTGCTTGTGCCTTTTGTGTCCGGCAAGGGCAACTTTGGCAAAAGCTACAGCCGCGACATGGCTTACGCCGCTTCACGTTACACAGAGGCAAAACTAGAGGACATTTGCACAGAACTTTTTTGCGACATAGACAAAGACACCGTTGACTTTGTGGACAACTACGACGCAAGCACAAAAGAACCGACACTTTTGCCTGTGCTTTTCCCTGCAATTCTTGCAAATAATACCCTTGGTATAGCCGTTGGAATGGCTAGCAGTATTTGTTCGTTCAATTTAGCAGAGCTTTGTAACACCACAATTGCGCTTATCAAAAACGAAAATCATGACATTCACTCAACAATGCCCGCGCCCGACTTTGTTGGCGGCGGCTACATTATATATAATGAAAACGATATGAAAAATGTGTACGACACAGGCCGCGGAAGCGTGCGTGTGCGTGCAAAATACGAGTATGTGCGAGAGGGCAACATGCTTGAAATAACGCAAATACCATCCACAACTACAATTGAAGCCATAATGGACAAAATTTCTGACCTTGTTAAAAGCGGCAGGGTTAAAGAAATAAACGACATGCGTGACGAGACCGATTTGAACGGCCTGAAACTTACAATTGACCTAAAACGTGGGCAAGAGCCCGAAAAAGTAATGCAAAAGCTGTTTAAATTTACGCCACTTGAAGACAGCTTTTCGTGCAACTTTAATATTTTGGTGGGCGGTATGCCGCGCGTTATGGGCGTGCGCGAAGTTATAAGTGAGTGGACAGCATTCAGAATAGACTGTGTGCGCCGCCGCACATTTTACGAGCTTGAGGGCAAGAAAAAACGTTTGCATTTGCTAAAAGGCCTTGCCGCAATTTTGCTTGACATAGACAAAGCGGTGAAAATTGTGCGAGAGACACAGCAAGACGCCGAAGTTATACCAAACCTTATGATAGGCTTTGGCATAGACAAAGTACAAGCAGAGTATGTGGCGGAAATTCGCTTGCGCCATTTAAACAGAGAGTATATTTTAAAGCGCACAAAAGAGATAGAAGAGCTTGAAAACGACATTTTAAAGCTGCAAGAAATATTGGACAGCCCTTCAAAAATAAAGAAAATTATAATTGCAGAGCTTACAGACATTGTGAAAAAATATGGCGAAGAGCGAAAGTGCGAAATAATTTACGACGATGTTGTGGGCGAATTTGAGCCTGAAGCTGAAACAATGCCCGACTATGCCGTTACTGTTTTTTACACGCGAGAGGGCTATTTTAAAAAGATAACACCGCAGAGCCTTAGAATGAGCGGAGAGCAAAAGCTTAAAGAGGGCGATGAAGTGACACGCCAAATCGAGACGAAAAATGACGCACACTTGTTATTTTTTACAAATAAATGCCAAGTGTATAAGTGCAGGGTAGGAGACTTTGACGACGGAAAAGCCAGCGTTATGGGAGACTTTATACAGGCTAAGCTTGGAATGGAAGAGGGCGAAATGCCGCTTTACATGGCACTGACGACCGATTTTAAAGGGCACATGCTTTTCATTTTTGAAAATGGCAAAAGCGCAAAAGTTGCAATGGAAAGCTATGAAACAAAGCAAAACCGTAAAAAGCTTATAAATGCGTACAGTGACAAAGCGCCAATTGCGTATGCCGAGTATTTGACAGACGAAGTTGAGCTTGCAATTGAGACAACGGCTCAGAGAATGCTTATAGTAAACACAGCGCAAATACCTGCAAAAACCACAAAAACAACGGCGGGCGTAAACACAATTACACTTAAGAAAAACCACGAAATAGCAAGGGTTTCACGCTTGGATACACTGGAGCTTGCAAACCCACACAGGTATAGGGTGCGCAGTTTACCGGCTGTGGGTGCAATTATAAAAGACGAAGACGTTGCAGAGCAAATGCAACTTTCATTTTAACACGAACAACGGAGGGCAAAATGGCTGAATTTATACTGGTAGTTGATTTTGGTGGCCAATATAACCAACTTATAGCACGCAGGGTGCGTGAGAACAACGTATACAGCGAAATTGTGCCGTACACAAAGGCAATTGACGCAATTAAGCAGAAAAAGCCTTGCGGAATTATATTGACAGGTGGGCCGAACAGTGTTTATTTAGAAGACTCTGCATTAATTGAAGCAGAACTGTTTGAGCTTGGCGTGCCTATTTTGGGCATTTGCTACGGCGCACAGTTAATGATGCATGTGCTTGGCGGAAAAGTGGGCAAAGCAAGTGAAAGAGAATATGGAAAAACACTTGTTTCGGTTGATAAATCATCGAAAATGTTTACTGATATTGACGAGCAAACTGTGTGCTGGATGAGCCACAACGATTACATAGAAAAGCCTGCGAACGGCTTTAAAATTACAGCACACACCGAAAGTTGCCCGTGTGCCGCCGCTGAAAATGAGGACAAACAACTTTATGCGGTGCAATTTCACCCCGAGGTGCTACACACAGCACAGGGCGAGAAAATGCTACACAACTTTGTTTACAACGTGTGCGGTTGCAAGGGCGAGTGGCGAATGGACTCGTTTGTGGAGAGCAGCATAAAAAGCCTGCGCGAGAAAATTGGCACAGGCAAGGTTTTGTGTGCGCTCTCAGGTGGGGTAGACTCTAGCGTCGCCGCCGTAATGCTGTCGAAAGCTGTTGGCAAACAGCTAACTTGCGTTTTTGTAGACCATGGCCTGCTGCGCAAAAACGAGGGCGACGAAGTGGAAGAGGTTTTCTCAAAAAGCGGCGAGTACGAGCTGAATTTTATACGTGTTAACGTGCAAGAACGCTTTTATAGCAAGCTAAAAGGCATAAGCGAGCCCGAGCAAAAACGCAAGATTATAGGCGAGGAATTTATACGCGTTTTTGAAGAAGAGGCGCAAAAAATAGGCGCAGTTGACTTCCTTGTGCAAGGCACAATTTACCCCGACGTTGTAGAGAGCGGCGCCGGCGGCGAAAGCGCCGTTATAAAAAGCCACCATAATGTGGGCGGTTTGCCCGATTATGTTGACTTTAAGGAAATTGTAGAGCCACTGCGTGATTTATTTAAAGACGAAGTGCGAAAAGCCGGCAGAGAGCTAAAAATACCCGATTACTTGGTGGACAGGCAACCGTTCCCCGGGCCCGGCCTTGCAATTAGAATAATTGGCGAAATAACGCCTGAAAAAATAAAAATTGTGCAAGAGGCAGACGCTATTTACCGCTATGAGCTAGAACAAAGCGGCGCACATAAAACGCTTGGGCAATATTTTGCGGCACTTACTAACATTAGAAGTGTGGGCGTTATGGGCGACGAGCGCACGTACGACTACGCAATTGCACTTCGCGCTGTAACCACAACAGACTTTATGACAGCAGAAGCGGCAAGGCTGCCGTGGGAAGTGCTTGAAAAAGTGACGACAAGAATTGTAAACGAAGTGCCACATGTGAACAGGGTTATGTTCGACTGCACGGGCAAGCCGCCTGCGACGATTGAATTCGAGTAATAATTGGTGCCGAATATTTTGTCGGTTTAATTTATATTAATAGTTAAGAGCATAAACATAAAAGAAATAAAAATGTATGGGCAGCCCATAGGCCGCCCATACATTTTTATTTATATTAGC
>CAYJHA010000147.1:1539-4226 GCA_964369785.1 uncultured Bacteroides sp. | reverse complement strand
CGAATACTGAACGGAGTGGCTAAGTTATAGCTCTGTAATTATAACATCTGCAAATACATCGTGTGGCTCTATTGGTATTGTGCCGGTGGGCAATATCAATTTTTCACGGCATATCATTACTTTTTTGCATGTTGGGTTTAGCTGTGGCAAATACCTGTCGTAAAAGCCGCCGCCAAAGCCAAGGCGTGCGCCTGTTTTTTCTGCCGCAAGGCACGGCAAAATTGCAAGGTCAATGCTTGAGGGGCTTATGGTTTTTGCGCTGTTGCTTGGCTCTAAAATTCCGTAAAAGCCTGTTCTGAGCTCAGTGGTGCTCGCAATTTGTTTTGCGTGCATTATGCCTGTTACTTTGCCATGGTTTTCGCATTTGTTTTGCGCAGTGACTTTGTTTTGCGCAGTAATTGTATTTGGCGCAGAGCTATTGTCTAGTGCAGTGCTTGCCTGCTCACAAAGCGGTACGCATAGTATTTTTTTATCATTTAATACTTGTTGTATAAACAGGGATGTATCAATTTCACTTTCTGTGCCCACGAAGCAAAATATTGTTTTTGCGGTTTTATATTCGGGCAAATTCAAAAGCCTCTCACAAATTATAGTGGAGGCACTTTTAGTGTATTCAGCTGTTAGCATTTTAACACGCCTTTTGCATTCTTGGCGCAAAAGGCGTTTTTTTTGCGCTGTTTCGTGGGTTTTGTTTGTGTTCATGTTTGCACCTTTGCACCGCTTGGCTAATGTCATTTTGTTTAAAGTTATCGATAGTTTATTTTCACAGTATCAAATATACAAAATGTCGGGGGTGTCGCATTAACGAATTTATTCGTCAAAACAAACAAGTCATTGTAGGGACAGGGCTTGCCCCTGTCCGTTTATGGGCGTGACGTTTAATGCTTTTCGGACAACCGCAAGGGTTGTCCCTACAATCGTTTCAACATCTCCGTTTATAACCGCCAATCAGGTAGCGCCGCACTCTCTGTGAAATCTTCTGTGTCCAGCGTTAAATTAATATTATAAAACGGGTCTTTTTTCAGCCCTGCACCATAAAGGCTTGTTAAACGTTCTTGCTCTGAGTTAAAGCGTTTAAATTTCTGTGCGTCTTTTTCATCAAGGCCGCGGCTCTTGCTCTCGTGGTGGTAAAGCTGTGCATAAGGCGTAAAAATAATTCGGTAGCCGGCGTTGCGCACACGAAGGCAAAAATCAACGTCGTTAAAAGCAACGGTGAACTTCTCATCAAGGCCGCCAAGTTCATCAAAAACACTAGCTTTAACAAGCATACATGCCGCTGTAACTGCTGAAAAATTTTGCACTGTTGAAAGGCGGAACATGTAACCGCTAGAATTGCGCTTTGCGTACTTGTGGCTGTGGCCGGCATAGCCGCCAAGCCCTGTTATAACGCCGCCGTGTTGCACTGTTTCGTCGGGGTAATAAAGCTTTGCGCCAACAATGCCCACACCGTCTTGCATACAGCGGCTTAGCATATCTTCAAGCCAATCGCCGTTTATAACCTCAACGTCGTTATTAAGAAGAAGCAAATATTCACCATTCGCACTCTTGCGCCCAAAGTTGTTAATTGCGGAAAAGTTAAATGCGCCTTCATAATATACTATTTGTATATTATTGTGTTTTTCTTCTATTTGTTTATAAAAATCAAACGTTTGTTGCTCTGTTGAATTGTTTTCTACTATTATAATCTCGAAATTATCATAATCTGTTTTGTCAAAAATTGAGTTAAGCGCAATTTCAAGGTCGCCCACATGGTCTTTGTTAGGAATAATAATAGACACCAGGGGAGATTTTTCCCTGATATAACGCACTTTATACGTGCTTGGGTAAAGCCCGTCTTCAACTTTGGCAACAGCGCCCATGCGAAGCAAATGCTTTGTTAAAGCGTGCTTTGCCGCTTTTTGCACATACGGCTTCGCCTCTGTGCCGCCCGACGTTGAACCACCGTGTACACGCCAATAGTAAAGAACGCGCGGTATGTGAACAGGCGTGTATTTTTCGCTTAGGCGCAAAAATAAGTCGTGGTCTTGGCTGCCGTCGCACTCAGGGTCAAGGCCGCCAATTTCATCAAAAATGCTTGCTTTAACGGCAGAAAAATGGCAAATATAATTGCAGCTAAGCAAATAATCGTAAGCAAAATCCGGTTTAAAATGTGCTACAATGGGCTTTTTATAGTTCTTTGTAAAAAGCGCTTCGTCGCTGTAAATAAATTCGGCATTTGTTTTGTGCGCTGTTTCGCACATCATAAAAATAGCTTGCGGCGCCAAAATATCGTCGTGGTCGGCAAGTGCAATGTAGGTGCCCGTGGCAAGTGAGGCGGCTGCGTTTGTGTTTTCCGATATGCCGTCGTTGTCAATTTTTGCGTATAAAATTCGCTCGTCTTTGTACTCGCTTGTAATAATGTCACTAACTTCGGCGTGCAGTTCGTCGCTGGCGTCGGCAAGGCACAGCTGCCAGTTTTTGCATGTTTGTGCCATTACACTGTTTAAAAATTCGCGCAAGTATTTAGGTGGCGTGTTGTAAAGCGGCACACAAATGCTAATTGTGGGCCAGGCACTTGTGTCTTTTAAACGCTGTGCGGCAAGCACGGTTTTGGGTGGCAAAAGCCTGCCTGCTTTTTTGCCAAAACGGCGCTTAAAAAAGCCCATTGCCCGCTTAAATGTTGCAATGAGCCCGTCTTGCTTCATAGC
>CAYJHA010000147.1:0-1439 GCA_964369785.1 uncultured Bacteroides sp. | reverse complement strand
GCCCACATATCGAAGCATTTTAACATTAGGTACACGGCTTGCAAGTGTTTTATAAAAATCCATTATCTCTTTTGTTTCACTGTTGTTTTCAACAATAACGAGCTCTAAATTTTTATAGCCGCCCTTTTTAAATATAGAAGTTATACAGCGTTTTAAATCTTCAACGTGGTCTTTATTAGGAATAATTACCGACACAAGCGGCGAGCCCGATAGCGCATAATCTACCTTATAAGAGCCTGCATTTTGCTTTATGGACGACACAGTGCCATTTAAATTTACGCGTTTTAAATGTGCACGCAAAGCATTGGCGCCGGCTTCAATTGCGTATGGCTTAGCCGATATGTCGCTTGAAGTGGAGCCGCTGTGGTGGCGCCAGTAGTATAAAACTTTGGGCACATGGTATATGCGTTTTGCCTTTTCGCTAAGGCGCAAAATAAGGTCGTAATCTTGTGCGCCGTCAAATTCACTGCTTAGCTTGCCGCCTATTTCGCTTAGCAAAGCACGAGAAAAACAGCAAATGTGCGTAATATAGTTGCAACCACGCAAAAAATCGGGCGAGTAATCGGGCTTGAAGTGATATTTTACAAGCTGTTTTAAGTCTTCACTCAGCACAACTTCGTCAGAGTATAAAAAGTCTGCACCTGTCTCGTTTATAGCTTTTGCAAGCTCATAAAGTGCGTTTGGTGAGAGCACATCATCATGGTCGAGCAATACCATATAATCGCCGTTTGCCTCGCACAGTGCTATGTTTGTGTTCGCGGCAATTCCCTCGTTTTTCACAAGGCGTGAATATGTAATGCGCTTGTCGCCCATTCGCTTTACGGCTTCGCTAACATTTGCGTGCTCGGGCCCTGAAGCGTCTATAAGAACTATTTCAAAATTTTTATAGCTTTGGTTTAAAACGCTTTTAATCATGTCGCGCAAAAACTTAACAGGTGTGTTGTAAAGTGGCACTATTACAGAAAACATAGGTGTTTTCGCAAACTTTTTTTTGCGCTGAAAGCGAAGTTCTTTTCTTAGCGGTATGTCTGCATAGCGCTGCCACGGCACCTTGTTTGTTGCGGCAAGGCTAAAACGGTATGATACCTCACGGCAAAATGCCTCAAAGCCTCTTTCTCGCAGGCATTTAAAGCCACGGCCTGCCAAATTTGCCGCATGCGACGGGTTTAAAGCGCGTTTTGCGGCACGAGAAAGAGAGTCTCTTTCAGGCGCAGGCGCAGATGTAGGCGCAGTTGCAATATTTTGTGCACTTATTGGTGCGTTATTTATTGTTGCGGTGTTGTTATATTGCATATATTCCTCCATTTCCGGTGTCGGTTTACCGAAGCCGTATTTTAGATTGTTAGAGATTAGGGCTCAATGCCGGTAACTTAAGCGTAAAAACACCCTCTCCGGCACTGCGGTGCCACCTCTCCCGAAGGGCGAGGCAAAAGTTTATT
>CAYJHA010000146.1:0-4247 GCA_964369785.1 uncultured Bacteroides sp. | reverse complement strand
TTTTGCCACAGCCTTTTCGGTGTCATACCAACATTCGGTTATTTATTAAAATAAAGCAAAAAACTTGCGATTTATTGTAAAATGATGTAAAATATAAATATTAGCGCAAACAAATAGGCTATAATATGTTTTTTATTATTCAAATGGATATACTATAACATAAAATGCAGTTAACAAGAATTATAAAAATACAGTTTCGGCCAAAAACCGACACTGTATTCAAAAGTTGCGCAACTTAACAGAGTGGTGGTTATTTACTTGACAAAAATTGTAACAAATTTTTTACAGCGAAACAGAAAGCTTGCTTTAATAATATTCGACATTTTAACAGTTACGGCCGCATACCTTATACCATGGATTATGATACAGGGCAGAACGTCGTTTTCAGAGCATAACAGCCTGCTTATTGCCAGTTGTTTTTTCTTTGTGTGCTGCTATGAAATTGTGTATGGCTTTATGGGCATGTACGACAGTTTGTGGCGCTATGCTGAAATTGTAGAGTTTTTTCGCCTTTGTGTTGCGTCTGCTATTTCTGTTGCTGTGTTTGCAACTGTAACAATGCTACTTTTCAGCGCAGAGAGAAGAGTGCCTATTTCGGTTTACTTTTTAAGCGCAATTTTTGCCTCGTTTTTAACAATGTTTACGCGTTTAACATACCGAATGTATAGAAACACAAAATTTGCCACGCTTAGAACTACTAGAAAGCGCGTGTTAATGATAGGCGCAGGTGATGCCGCAAGTACACTTTTGCACGAGCTTTATAAAAACCCGTCGCCTGAGATGAACATTATCTGCTGTGTAGACGATGCAAAGGAAAAAGCGGGGCGCTCTATAATGGGCATTGAAATAATGGGCACAACAGACGATATACCCGAGCTTGTTACACAGTGCGAAATTGAGACAATTCTTCTAGCTATACCGTCAGTTTCTGATGATGAGAAGCGCCGTATTTTAAGCATTTGCAACAGAACGAAGTGCAATATACAAATACTGCCCGACATTGTAAAGCTTATTTCAGAGGGGCAAGATTTCCTATCGCGTGTTCGTGATGTGCGCGTTGAAGACGTGCTGGGCAGGGAAGAGATAGAGCTTTCAGGTACATCGAAAAAAATGCTAGAGGGCAAAGTTATAATGGTAACGGGCGGCGGCGGATCAATAGGCTCCGGCCTGTGCAGGCAAATTGCACAGCATAAGCCGAAAAAACTTGTTATAGTTGATATTTATGAGAACAACGCGTACGATGTGCAACAAGAACTTGTGCGCACTTACAAAGATAATTTAGAGCTTGAAGTGTATATAGCTTCGGTTAGAGACTCGAAAAAAATTGACGCACTTTTTGAAAAAGTTCGGCCGCAAATAGTGTTCCATGCGGCGGCACACAAGCACGTGCCTTTAATGGAAGATTCGCCCGAAGAAGCTGTTAAAAACAATATTTTTGGCACATTTAACGTTGCAACTGCGGCCGACAAATACTCAGCGGAGCAATTTGTGCTTATTTCAACAGACAAGGCGGTTAACCCCACAAATGTAATGGGCGCAACAAAGCGCATATGTGAGATGATTGTGCAGGCAATGGCGCAAAAAAGCAAGACGAAATTTTCTGCCGTGCGCTTTGGCAATGTGCTTGGCTCTAACGGCTCAGTTCTGCCGCTTTTTAAACAGCAAATAGAATGTGGCGGCCCGCTTACCGTTACGCACCCCGACATTGTGCGTTATTTCATGACAATTCAAGAAGCGGTTCACCTTGTTATTGAGGCGGCGGCAATGGGTGGGCGCGGAAATATTTACGTTTTAGACATGGGTAACCCCGTGAGAATTCTTGATTTAGCCGAGAACTTAATTAAGCTGTCGGGCTTTATACCATACCGTGATATTGACATTAATTTTACAGGCCTACGCCCCGGTGAAAAGCTTTTTGAAGAACTTTTAATGGACGAAGAGGGCCTTATTAAAACAAGCAATAAGAAAATTTTTATAGGCGCACCGCTGGAGCTTAACAAGAACACGTTTTTTGACCATTTGAAGACGCTGAAAGAGATTGCTTACGCAAATAACAGCGAAAACCTTGTGCAAGTGCTTATAGACTTAGTGCCAACATTTAACCATAATGCAAACGGAGAGGCTTAATGTATAAAAATTTTGTAAAAAGAATACTGGATTTTTTGCTTAGTTTTTTTGCGGCGGTAGTGTTTTTTCCTGTGCTTTTAATTATTGCGGTAATGATAAAGTGCGACTCGAAAGGGCCTGTGCTTTTTACACAAACACGTGTGGGTAAAGGTAAAAAACACTTTAATATTTTGAAATTTCGCACGATGTATAAAGACACACCGAAAAATGTACCGACACATTTACTCGGCAAGGCAAATAGCCATATAACTAAAGTGGGCGGCTTTTTGCGCAAAACAAGCCTTGATGAACTACCGCAACTTTTTAACATAATTGCAGGGCAAATGAGCATTGTAGGCCCGCGCCCCGCGCTTTTTAACCAATACGATTTAATAGCAAAGCGCGACGAATATGGCGTGAATGAGCTTGTGCCCGGGCTAACGGGCTACGCGCAAATTAACGGCAGAGACGAGCTGCCAATAGACATAAAGGCAAAACACGATGCATACTATGCTGAGAACATCAGCTTTGCGCTTGATGTGAAAATTGTGCTAAAAACAGCGAGCAACGTTTTAACAAGCAAAGGCGTAAAAGAGGGGAAATAGAATTTTGATTTACAACGACGCCATAAAATGGGTGCACAGCTTGCCAAGGTTTGCAAAAAGCCCCGGCATTGATAATACTAAAACACTGCTAAAAAGGCTAGGTAGCCCCGAAAAGGCACTGAAATTTGTGCATGTAGCAGGCACAAACGGCAAGGGCAGTGTTACAATGATGACATCGCATATATTAACAGAAGCGGGCTATAAAGTGGGAAGCACAATTAGCCCGTTTGTTGTGAATTTTAAAGAGCGCTTTCTTATTAACTGTAAAATGGCAAGTGAAGAACAGGTTGCAAAAGCGCTTACTGCCGTTAAAAATGTTATAAACGAAAACGACAGCATAGTAGAGTTTGACGCTGTAACGGCCGCGGCCGTTATTTTATTTTCATGGGAAAAATGCGATATTGTTTGCCTTGAAACAGGCCTTGGCGGCAGGCTTGACTCTAGCAATGCGGTGCAAAATACGCTTGTTTCGTGCATTACGGCAATAGGCAAAGACCATACGGAATATTTGGGCGAGAAGCTTAGTGAAATTGCCGCGGAAAAATGCGGAATTTTTAAAAATAATTGCGATGTTGTAGCGTACCCAATGCAAGAGGAAAGCGCACTTGCTACTATAAAATTGGAAGCAAAAAAAGCAGGGTGCAGTTTAACTGTGCCAAGTTTGGCACAGCTTGCATTTTGCGAGAATGGTGCAATCAAGAGCAGTTTGCCTGCTTTGGCAAGTTCATTGCCTACATCTAAAAGCGCTGATACGTGCAAATGCATAACAAACGAAAAAAGTAATAAGAGCGGTAAAAACAACAAAAAAACATCACTGCTGTGCGGCAGTGACGTTATATATAAAGGGTGCAGTTTAAAAGTGCCGTTTGCAGGTGTGCACCAAGTTTACAATGCGGTTACAGCGTTTGAGGTTGCAGTATTGCTGCGTGAACACGGCTTTACCATTGATGAGAATTCTATTACAAATGGTATAAAACAAACAAAATTTCCTGCGCGTATAGAAATAATGAGCGAAAAACCGCTTGTGATTATTGACGGCTCACACAACCCACAGGGTGCACGCGCACTTGCGGCAACGCTTAAAAGGGCAGGGTGTGAAAAATTAGTGGGTGTAATTGGCGTTTTGAAAAACAAAGGCGAGCGTGAAATGATGAGTGTACTGTGCCCACTTTTTCAAAGCATTTACACTGTTTGCCCGGACGAAAAGCGTGGGCTAAGCGCACACGAACTTGCAAATGTGGCGAATGAGTTTTGCGCTGATGTTACACCGTGTGAAGATGTGCAAAGTGCACTGCAAGCGGCAAAAAAGCACGCAAAAAAACAGGGTGCAGGGCTTGTAATTTGTGGCAGTTTATACCTAGCGGCGCAGGCACGCGATTAATTATTATTTTAATATCTATTATACTATAAAGCCGCAAGCACAGGTTAGTTTTAGCCTGTGCTTGCGGCTTTCAGCCTGAAGAAAAACCTATATTTTAAAAATGCGTTTCGTCAAAATGCACAAACCAGAAGGTTAAAATGTAGGGGTTGGCGTCC
>CAYJHA010000145.1:0-4267 GCA_964369785.1 uncultured Bacteroides sp. | reverse complement strand
CAGAATTAATTGCAAATTCATTGTTAATCAAATCTTCAAACGGTGCTTTTTCGTCAAGCTCGCCTGCTGCCATTATTACATTTTGCAGGTTGTCAAAGCCCTCTTCGGTCATTACAGGTGTGCTTGAATATGCACCAATGTCCTTATAGCTTTGCACAGCACTTGCCAAAATTTCTAAGTCAGTGTCTGCAAAATACGTTTGTACACACTCGGCTATATCTTCCGCAGAGTTTTCAGCAACCCATGCTTGCCCTTTAGCAATTGCGTTTGTAAATTTTTGAACTATGTCGCTATTTTCAGCTATGTAGCTCTTAGTGGCAAAGTATGCCGTGTACGGCATAGGGCCTGCCTGCTGGCCAACGCTGGCAACTATATAAGCCTCGCCCTGTGCTTGCACAGACGACGCTGTCGGCTCGAACATTGTAACATAATCGCCTGTTCCGCCCAGAAATGCGGCTGTCATGTTATCAAACTGTATTGATGTGTCCATGTTCATGTCTGTGTCGGGGTCAAGGCCTGCATCTTCAATTGCGTACCTTAGCGCCATGTACGGAACACCACCAACACGCCCGGGCAAAATGTGTGCGCCTTCAAGGCAACCAAAATCAAAGTCGTCCATTGGCTCCCTTGCCATTAAAAAGCTGCCGTCGCACGCTGTAAGCTGTGCAAAAACTTGTGCATAGTCGTCATTTCCCTCGTTGTAAACATACACACAAGCCTCGGGGCCGGCAAGGCCTATGTCAACACTTTCACTTATAATTCCGGTCATAACTTTGTCTGCGCCGCCGCTGTTTATAAGCTCAAGCTCAAGGCCCTCTTCCTCAAAAAAGCCAAGCGCCATTGCCGCATATTGCGGTGCGTAAAAAATGCTGTGCGTAACTTCGCCAACAACAATTTTTTCAAGCTCATTCGCTTTGGTGCAGCCTGTAAAGGTAAGTGAGCCCACAACTAATGCCGCAACAAGTAAAAATGCTGTAATTTTCTTTTTCATTTAAACCACTCCTTAAATATAATTAATACAGGGAAAACATTTTGGGTATTGTAATATAATATGCAAGTGGGTTATTTTGTGTTACGAATTTAATAGAAATGACACTATCTACTCATTAAGTGCTGATGCGCTAAACTTTTTTTGTATATACTTTTGGCACATAGCAACAGCGCCGTACATAAGCGCCGCCAAAACTGCCAAAATAAGCACGCTTGCCATTACAAGGTCCATTTGGAAAACTTGCCCACCATACACTATAAGGTAGCCAAGGCCTGCTTTGCTAACAAGAAATTCGCCTGCAATTACGCCCACAAGCGACAGCCCAATATTAATTTTAAGTGAGTTAAAAAGCACGGGCAAATTTGCAGGCAGCACAATTTTAAAAAGCAGTTGGCTTTTTCTTGCGCCAAAGGTGCGTGCCATTTTCATGCTCTCTGCGTCAGTACTGCGAAAGCCTGCAAGCATTTCAAGCACCGTTACAATTAGCGATATTGCAAGCGCCATTACAATTATAGCGCCTGTTCCGGCGCCGGCAATAAGTATAATAATAGGGCCCAGTGCAATTTTGGGCAGGCTGTTAAGCACAACTAAATACGGCTCTGCCACGCGTGAGAAGAAGCTGCTCCACCACAGTGCAACGGCAAGGCAAACGCCGAAAAAAGCACCTAGGAAAAAGCCGGTTAATGTTTCATAAAGTGTTACGCCAATGTGCATTAAAAGCCCGTTTTGTGCCGTGTTTGCAACTGTTTGCAAAATTCTGCTGGGCTGGCTAAGCAAAAATGAATCTATAATACCCACAATGGCGAATATTTCCCACACGGCAAAAAAGCCTATAAGAAAGCCCCACCTGCACATTTTAACTAAAAGCGTTTGCTTTTTTTGCGCCTTTAACCAGTGCAGCCTCTCAGCTGAAACAGCCGCATCGCCCGTGCGTTTAAAATTGCCGCTACCGCCTACTTTCAATTTGCTTTTGCTATTGTTTTTGTTTAGTTCAGCGGCCGTGCCGCTGCGTGTTTTATTTTTTTGTCTGCGTGTTTTCATCGGTATATCGCAGCTCCTTCCAAATATGGTCGAAATATTTTGTAAATTTTTCGTCGCTCCTTCTCTCAAGCGGAGAGTGAGAATTCTCAAACTTAATATCCAGAACTTCTTTTATGTGCGCCGGGCGCTCGCTTAAAATAATAACTTTGTCGCTCATTGCAATGCTCTCGGGTATGTCGTGCGTTATCATAATCATAGTAACGCCTTGCTCTTTCATTATTTTATACACATCGTCTGTTACTGCAAGGCGCGTTTGGTAGTCTAGTGCGCTGAACGCCTCGTCTAAAAGCAGAATATCGGGGCCTGTTGCAAGTGTGCGAATAAGTGCCACACGCTGGCGCATTCCGCCCGAGAGCTGGCGCGGATATTTGCCGCGAAATTCATAAAGGCCGTATGTGCGCAGTAAATTTTTTGCTCGCTCGCACGTTTGCTCGTTCACTTCACCGCGTATTTCAAGGCCTAAAAGCACGTTGCTGTAAATTGTGCGCCATTCAAGCAAGCTGTCGCGCTGTAACATGTAGCCTATGTGCGGCGAAATGCCTGTTACACGCTCGCCTTTTATATAAATTTCGCCTGAAAAGCCGCCCAAAAGCCCTGCAATTGAAGATAAAAGTGTGCTTTTCCCACAGCCACTGGGCCCAACAATGCTCACAAATTGCCCCTCGCTTACGCTTATGTCAATGCCGTCAAACGCTTCAATTTCACCGTTTGCGGCTTGGTATTTAAAACTGCCGTTAACCACTTTTAAAGTTTCCAAGCTACCGCCTCCTTTAAAACATTAAAATTGCTTTCTTTATATATAACATGCAAAGCGCTGTGTTTTTGTTACAAACACAGCGCTAAAATTTTTCACAAAACAATTGAAACAAAGCAATAATATTGACATTAAAATTTTTTTGTGATACGATTTTTTAAAATAAAATATAAATGGGGGCTTTTTTAAATGACACCAAAACAGCGCGTATTAGCGGCAATTAACCACCAAAAACCAGACAAAATGCCAACAGACCTTGGCACAACGAATTGCACGTCTATTGTAAAGCACACTTATGAAAAGCTAAAAGCGCATTTGGGCATAGAGTGCGAGAGCAAAATGATGTTTAGCCCTTTTCAAATAATGCTGTGCGACGAAAGCGTTTTAAAGGCGCTAAAAGTAGACACACGCCATTTGTGCGCAAACTATGATGCGTATGAGCAAAAAGAGTGGGTTTCTGATGATATGTATAAAGACCGCTTTGGTGTTTTGTATAAAATGCCCGACAATGGCCTTTACTTTGATTTTTACGATTACCCCCTAAAAGATTTTGAGACAGTTGAGGAAATTGAGGAAAACTACACGTGGCCGGCGGCTGTTGTGCCTGCGGAGTTTGAGGGGCTGAGAGAGCGCGCAAAAAAACTGCACGAAGAGGGCGAGTACGCGCTTGTGGGCGACGTTGTAAATTCCGGCATATGGGAGCGAAGCCAGAACATGCGCGGTTTCGAGCAGTTTCTTGTAGATATAATGGTAGAAAAAGAGATAGCACACTATGTTTTGCGCAAAATGACAGACCACCAAAAAGAGCGAATGGAAAAATACCTTGAGGCAGTTGGCGAGTATTTAGACGTGGTGTTTGTAGGTGACGACTTGGCAACAGGGCAAAGCACTATAATGAGCCTTGATACGTTTAGGGAAATGGTAAAGCCGTATTTGAAAGAGTACTATGCATTTTTAAAAGAGCGTGCGCCGAAAGCAAAATTAATGTATCATTCGTGCGGTGCAATTGTGCCGTTTATAGACGATTTAATTGAAATAGGTGTAGACATTTTAAACCCGATACAAGTAAACGCAAGCGGAATGGACACAAAACAGCTTAAAGCACGCTTTGGCGAAAAGCTTGTTTTTTGGGGCGCAATTGACGCACACACGGTTATGCCCACAGGCACGGTGGACGACGTGAAAAAAGAAGTAGAGCACAGAATAAGCGACCTTGGCCCCGAGGGCTATGTAGTATGTGAGAACCATAATATACAAGCAGATATACCTGTTGAAAATGTGGTGGCATTGTTTACACATGCGAAAGAAGTTGAGATTTAGGTGTACGGTAGCATTGGAGGTGTTGACAAACAAAGACTTTGCCGACGCTTTTTGTGAAGGCGACTTTGTCAACAGCTCCAGCATTGCGAGCCATGCCATTGCCGTTAACTTAAGCGTAAAAATGCCCTCTTTGGCACTGCGGTGCCACCTCTCCCGAAGGG
>CAYJHA010000144.1:0-4272 GCA_964369785.1 uncultured Bacteroides sp. | reverse complement strand
GACAAAAATTTTGCTCTAGTTTTTGCAAAGTCTTTGTTTGTCAACACCTCCTGAACGGAGTGGCTAACGTATGGAAATAATACAAGATTGGGCGTTAAGTGTATGCATGGCGTGCATTTGTGTAGGTGTTTTACAGCAATTTACAACTAATAAAACAAATTTTTCTGTCATAAAGCTGGTGCTGTCGCTATATATTTTAATAACAGCATTTGCACCACTTGGAAACACAAGTGAAATTAATGCTGATTTCACATATAATTTGCCCGAGGTAAGCGACGCCGCTTTAAACACAGACGATTTAATTTTGCAAGCGGCGCACCATAACATTAACGAGACACTTTTCAAAGCAGTGCAGGCTACAAGTGAAAATGTGCAAAGCGTAAACGCCGCAGTGCATGTTACAGACAACTACATGTATGTGACAAGCGTGGAAATAACACTTGCAGAAGAAACGGTGCAAAGCACAGACACTCAAAAAGTAAAGCAGGCAGTATTAAGCGCACTTCAAACAGACGTGCCCGTGGTGATTATAGGAGGTTGAAAATGGAAAGCAATATTTTTGCAAGCGCACCAAAGGCGGCAAGCATAAATAATAATACAGGCGGCTCACAAAGTGCAAAAACCGCAAATACGTCGGCAAATATTACAAGCAAAACAAAACAGCAAAACAAAAAAGCAATGCAATTGCCAACACTCGATATGCTTTTCGATAAAAAGAACAGGCTTTTTTTAATTGGCATTGTGGGCATATTAATAATATTTTTGTCTGATTTAATATTCGGGGCACATTCAAACAGTGGCGCTGCCTCTTACAACACAGCTGACAATGCAGACGCTTTTCTATATGAAAAAACACTGGAAAGCGCCGAAATTTACATAGATAACATTGAAAAAGAACTTATTGCTACAATAGAGGGCATTTACGGCACCGGCAGTGTTGATGTTATGATTACTATTGAAACAGCCGGCGAGACGGTGTATGCGAGAAGTGAGAAGTCTTCGACTCAAACACAGCAAGCAGAGCAGGGCGTTATAGACGAGCAAACGTCTTTCGAGAGTGAATATACAATAATAGACGGTGGCGATAAGGACACGCCAATTGTAGAAATGCACACGTTGCCCGAAATTAAAGGCGTGGCAATTGTTTGTGAGGGGGGAGATGATATAACGGTTATTTCTGACATTACAGAGCTTGTTTCGGTTGTTTTGGGTGTGCCGACAAACAGAATTTGTGTTTTAGGGCGAGAGCCCGCCGCCTAAATATGCAAACATAAAATACAGTTTGCGAAAATCTCCATGGGCCGCTTTGGAGGTTTTGAAAAATTAATAACTATTGCGGCAGAATGGAGTTTTTTATTATGAACACAGCAAAACTAGCAAAAAACAAACGCAAAATTACACTTTTAACACTTGTACTTGCACTGGGTGTTGCAGTTTATTTAAACTGGCAGTATGCACGCGGTGGTGCAGAAATTATGGCGACAGACGACATTTTGGCAGTTTCGGCAACAATAGAGGCAAGTGAAGAAGCTGTGCCTGCACAAGAGGGTGTGCAAGAGGCTTTGCCCGACAAAAATTACGGCGACGCACAACTTGTAAGCGTGGATGAAAGTGAGCAATATTTTGAACAGGCACGCTTAACACGAGAAAAAACACGCGACGATGCGCTTGATAAGCTGCAACAAAGCCTTAAGGAATCTAGCTTAACAGAGAGCGAAAAGCAGGTGCTCACAAGTGAGCTTTCAGGCGTTATAGCGGCAATAACGGCAGAGAGCGACATTGAAAACCTTGTTAAAGCTAAAGGTTTTCTCGACTGCGTTGCGTTCATAGACGGTGAAAATGTTGACGTTGCCGTGAAAACAGGTGGCGAGGCGCTGAGTGCACAGTCAGTTGCTGTTGTAAGAGACATTGTGCTTGGCAAAACAGACACAACATCGCAGAATATTACAATAGTTGAAGTGCAATGATATAGCCGAAAAGTGTGCAGTGGAGTAATTGCTATATTGCACAAAAATTGTAGGGGCGGATACCTATGTGTGTTCACCCGAAACCAAGAGAAAAACTCATGGTTTCGGGCGGTCACATAGGGCCGCCCCTACAGTTGTTTATTAAATTGACGATTTTTTTCTTTTACTTCACAGCCTCTATTACTTTTTTGTATTTAGCCGTCTTGTCGCAACCGCATGTAATCCTCTTTTTCCTTCGGCTCAAAACCTTTAAATTCTTTTGCGTTATATAATGTGTATGTGTTCTTTCCAACGCTTTTTGAATGGTACATGGCAATGTCGGCAAGTTTAAACAAATCTTCAAAGTTAGTTGCATCATATGGGGCAAGGCTTATGCCCACACTGCACGTTATTTCAATGTCAACGCCGTTTTCAGCGTGATGTGTTTTGTGAAGCTCTTTGCAAATCTTTTCCGCTTTGTCTATTATAGTGCTATCTTTAACAGAGCCCACAAGAAAAACTAAAAATTCATCGCCGCCTATACGAGATATGTAATCGTCCTCTCTGAAAATTGCAGCTGTATTGTGATATGTTTGCCGCAAAACTTCATCGCCTGCAGAGTGGCCCATGTTGTCGTTTATACCCTTAAAGTTGTCAAGGTCAAACATATAAAGTGCACCGCACCCACCATTTTTTATGTAAGCGTCTACTTGCAGGGCAAATGTCTCTCTGTTAAACGAACCTGTCAAATAGTCGGTTTCTGCCTTGCGTTTCATTAATAAAGCCGCTTGCTTTTCTGCCTCAATGTCATCAATTGTGAAAAATGCAGAAACTTCTGATGTCTCTTTGTTTAAGTTTGTACTTATTCTCATTCTGTACCACAAATAAATTTTATCTGTGTCGTTTTCAACGTTTTCTTCGTTGTTAACGTTTTCACCGCGAAACTCAATTATTTTTTCCGTATCACCTTTTTCAAAATCTTTAAGTAAAGCACTAGATGTAATACTGCGTAAAATTGCAACATCATCAGGGTGCGTTTTTGTGTCAGCTATATCTTTGAAAAACTCTGACAATGACATTGAAAGCGGCAAAGTGCGCTCTTTTGAGTTAACAAGCATTCGCACAAGCTTGTCGTTTGTTAAGTTTGCCTCTAAAATAACCTCAGCAAAGCTGTAAACGGCCGACGTAAGCGATTTGTCTTTGTTAATTTTCTTCTCAAGCTCGAGTGTAAGGTCTTTATAAGCTTCAAGGTCGAAAATTTTAATAAGCCAAAATAGCATTATATAAAAAAGGCTAAGAGCAATAAAAGTTATAACAATTTCTTGCATTGCTAAATTAAAAGAGTAATAATCTATCAAAAAGATATTACTGTTGTACACTATATATATGGTTAAAAAAATTGTAAAAACTAAAAGGTTTGTGTAGAAATTTTTGTCTTCCATAATTTTTTTTACCGTTTTTAGCGGAATAAATTTTATAAACAAAGCAAGAACAAAAACTTGCACGCCAAAAGACGTTACATTTACATAAGGTGCAATACCCGAAGTAAATATAATTTCATACATTGAAGTTTGTGTAACTATTGAAGTTATTGAAACAATTATACCGCGCAAAACGAACAAGTGAAGAAGAGTGCCTGTTACAAGCCCTAAAATAGCTTTTGGGCTGCCTTTAAACAAAATGGCAATTTCACTAAGTAATATTATAATGCACAAAAAGTATTGTGTCATGGGGCTGTTGAAATTTAGTATTAACAAAATTGGCCCGAAAGCAGCATTAATTAGACATGTTAAAAAAACAGTCAACTTGTTAAACCTAAACTTATAATCAAGCATGCGGCACATTAAAACAATCATAAATGTGTGAATTGGAATTATTATTGTGCCTAGAAAATATACTAAATTATGTATTTTAATCAACTCCTTTTACAAGGTGGTTAAGTTGTTTATTATGAGGATTTTGCCCAAAACAATATAGGCAAATGTGTGTATAGCATAATTATACTACATTTTTTATGAAAACAAAAGCTTTTTGTAACATAAAACTTATGTTTTTTTTGTGCACAAAGCTACAACGTGAATAATTTAACAATATAATGCAGCTTTTTACACCGGTGCTTATGAAAATTGAAGTAAGAATATTTTATACACTTTTTTGTTACACAGCAAAGAAAAAATAGACACTTCTTACCTAGATGTGGATTTTGCGATGGATTTGAGTGGAAAATTGCTAAAATTGGCAGTTAAATATTTGTTAAGTTTTGCATAATTCACTACTTTAATTTTTTGCTGTAAAATAGTATAATATAAATAATCCTTAAATTCTG
>CAYJHA010000143.1:0-4293 GCA_964369785.1 uncultured Bacteroides sp. | reverse complement strand
GTCGCCTTGCGACAACACCTCATCTTCGGATATTTCGCTGTAAATTATAACTCTCTCGTCACTGTCAACACTTTTGTCGTTCTGCTCTGCACTCGGCTGCGAATTTCTGTTTTCACCGCTAAGCTCCGCCACCGTGGGCCTAACAACAATTGCACTTTGCCCATTTTCTTCACCTAATGCCTGTGTAACTTCAAATTCAAGCGTGTCAAACTTTCCATCACTCTCGAAGTTGCTTTCATCGCTAGAGCCTAAAGCACCGCGAATTTCGCTTACGTTTATAGCAGTACCAACGCCCACAATGTCTACGCCATCGCTGCCGGCAGTTGATGTGCCTGCCGCCGCTTTATTGCCGCTGCGAACAGCCGCATTAATAAAAAAGCGCGTTACAACGTTTATAAGCCCGTTTGCTACCATGTAGCCGCCCAGTGAAAGCGTTGTAATTACAATGCTGTTTACAAAATTTTGCCATAACAAATAGCACAAAAATAATAGTAACCCACTAAACAAAAACAAAATGAAGAAAAATTTGCTTTTGGCGCGCATTAAGTCGAGCATGTTTTGAAACTTAACAATAAAATTGAACGCCGTAAGAAGCAGCGCCACGTGCGGCAAATATGAAACAATGTCAAGCGGGGCAACCATAATATAAACACAAAGCAAAATGCAAACAACGCCCACTGAAAAATCGTACCTGTAAATAGTGTGCCTGTAATTTGTGAACAGGAAATTTATAATTTTTGATGTACCGTAAAAAATGCCGATAATTCCTGCTGAATAACATAAAAGCACTTGCGGCAGGCCACTAACAACAACAGCCGCAACGCCTATAATAATTATTACTAAATTTAACAACCAAAATGTAAAATTCGTGCTCTTTTTACTTTGCATAATAATCTCCATTCTGTACACAGCGCAAATAGTTGAAAACCTCCGTGCAAAATGG
The DNA here is from genome assembly GCA_964369785.1 of uncultured Bacteroides sp. Taxonomy (GTDB): domain Bacteria; phylum Bacillota; class Clostridia; order Oscillospirales; family Ruminococcaceae; genus Ruthenibacterium. Next base: position 3,350 of record CAYJHA010000143.1, on the reverse strand, counting down.
AAGCTTTCGGCTTTTGCCGTTTCAACCGAACGCTCTATTATAATTTAATTACGCTACTTTTAGCGCATTACCCTATATTTTGTTTTACTTCAATTTTTAGCGCTGTATAACATTATAATTGTACAACATCAAAATATAAAAATCAACAACAAGCTTGCGCTTAAAACACAAAAATTACATGTAATATTTATAAAATGTAAGGCTGTTTTCAAAAAATACGAAAAAAAAGCAAAAAAATTGATAATAATAACCACTTTATAGGCGCTCAAACTTGACAATATGGCGGGGTTGCTTTAAAATAGTAATAATGAAATAATGTAATGCCCGAAGGAAGTTGGCTTTTGTTAACACCCTTTATATATACCGTTTAACTTTTTATACGTATACGTTAATTTTTTGATATTAAAACAAAAAAGATGTAGAGCCGTAAAACTTTACTTTTCGGGGTTACTTTTATTCATAAATGAAGGCAATTGACAAACAATAGTAAAAGCAGATAATTGCCACTTAAAAATGTTAATGAATAGGAGCAGTACCCATATGGAATTTTGGCTGATAATACCTATTGCCGCAACCGTGGGTGCTTTGTGTTTTTTTCTAGGTATAGCTTACAGGCGCAACACCGCCGAGGCTAAAATAATAAGCGCAGAGCAAGAGGCCACACGCCTTGTGAACGAGGCAATGAAAGCGGCACAGCAAAAACGCAAAGAAACGCTTGTTGAAGCAAAAGACGAAGCTTTAAAAATGAAGACGGCCGCAGACCAAGAAGTTAAAGAGCGCCGCAACGAACTTTCGCGCCAGGAAAGGCGCCTTGACCAAAAAGAAGAAAATATTGACAAAAAAACAGCACTTATTGAAGAAAGAGACGCCGAAATGCGCCGCAAAGGCGAGCTTGTTGAAGCTAAAATGGCTGAAGTTGAGCAGCTGAAACTGCGCGAAATGGAAAAACTTGAAACAATAGCCGCAATGCCGCAAGAAGAGGCTAAAAAGCTTTTGCTGCAACGCCTTGACGAACAGCTTACCCACGAAAAGGCAATGCACATTTCAAGCTATGAAACAAACCTTAAAGACGAAGCCGACACAATGGCAAAAGAGCTTATAAGCCAGGCAATAGCACGCTGTGCGGCAGACCATTCCAGCGAGGTTACGGTGTCTGTTGTATCGTTGCCGAGCGATGAAATGAAAGGCCGAATTATAGGCAGGGAAGGCCGCAATATACGTGCGCTTGAAACTGCAACAGGTGTTGACCTTATTATTGACGACACGCCTGAGGCTATTACGCTTTCCAGCTTTGACCCTGTGCGCCGCGAAATTGCGAGCATGACGCTTGAGAAGCTAATTGCAGACGGGCGCATACACCCTGCAAGAATTGAAGAGACAGTGGAAAAAAGCCGCCGTGAGCTTGAACTTACAATGAAACGTGAGGGCGAGCGTGCTGTTATGGACATAGGCATACACGGCTTGCACCCCGACATTGTAAAGCTTATAGGCCGCTTAAAATACCGCACAAGTTACGGCCAAAATGTGCTTAACCATTCTATGGAAGTTGCATATCTGTCGGGCATTCTTGCGGCAGAGCTTAACTTAAACGTAACGCAAGCGCGCAGGGCAGGCTTACTTCACGACATAGGCAAAGCACTTGACCATGAAATTGAAGGTAGCCACGTTAGCATAGGTGTTGACGTAGCACGCAAATATAAAGAGAACCCTGCCATTATTCACAGCATAGAGGCGCACCACGGCGATGTTGAGGCGAAAACGCCACTTGCATTTATTGTTATGGCGGCAGATGCTATAAGTGCCGCAAGGCCGGGCGCACGCAGAGAAAACGTTGAGAACTACATCAAGCGCCTTGAAAGCCTTGAAGAGATTGCATGCAGTTTTGACGGTGTTGAAAACAGCTTTGCCATACAGGCAGGGCGCGAAATTCGCATTATGGTTAAGCCTGAAATGGTTAGCGATGACGGGCTTGTTATTTTGGCGCACAGTATTTCAAACAAAATAGAAGAAGAGCTTGATTACCCGGGCCAAATAAAAGTTAACGTTATTAGAGAGAGCAGGGCAATAGAATACGCAAAATAAAATTGCGCTTATTACAAGTTGAAATAAGCTTGTTATGAATTAATATTTTATTGCATAAAATGTATAGTTATTTAATTGGGCACTTTCATAGAAGTACCCAATTAAATAAACACTTTGCAAAAGCTTTTTGTTAAGGCGGGTTTGTCAACATTCATAGTTGACAGCCAAAAACACACCACACAACATAAATTATATTTTAAGGAGAGAAAAATTTTAAAATGAGCAAGCACAAAAAACGTAGGCTCACGTTCGTCAGAGTCATATCAATTTTATACCCTTTATTTCTAATGTTGTATTTAGTAACGCAATTCCAGTTTGCAAACTGGAGCGAATTTGCTGTTTATGACATGCACGCACACAACATTTACCCATTTGAGACACTGCGAGAAGGTTTTCAGCAGTATGGCATTTTCTACATTGATTTACTAGTAAACATAGCTTTATTTATCCCCATAGGCATTTTAGCCTGTACAGACAACAGCCGCCCAAGCATTTTGGCCGCAACGGGGCTTGGTATGCTTATTTCGTTCGGAACAGAGCTTTTGCAATATTTGCTTGGCACCGGCATTTTAAACATTGATGATATTATGTTAAATTTTGTTGGTGTTTTTATTGGTGCAATTATTTACCACATTGTGAAAGCGTTTCAAAAGGTGTTTACAAAAAACAACGGCAAACGCGGCGTAAACCTTGAAACCGAACAGACATGGCAAGACCCACGAAGCACAACGCACACGCCGGACGCAGCTTACAGCGTACTTAAAGAAATTCGCGAAGAAGAAGCGGCCGATGATGACGAAAAAAAAAAGGACATTTCAACAGTGAACCCGGTTCAACGAAAAATAATAGTTGAGCGTGTTAAATGGCAAAAAGCGAATAACATAATTAGCATTGCAACGACATTTTTGTTGCCATTCATTGTTTTCTTCGTTGTGGCTTTGGCGCTTACGGCAGGTGCTTATTCGTTTGCGTTTTGGCACCCACTTCTTTTCATCCCTTACTTTGGCATTGCATACGCGGCGCTACTTTTAGACTTTAAAAAAGCACACACCATAATTTATTTTTCATCTGTTGTTGTATTTTCAATTTTGTTCTTTTTTGTGTTTATGTAAACGTAAGCCTTTTAAGTTTTCAACAAAAATGGTAAAGAATACAAAAATGCATGAGGATAAGAAACTTACAACGTGTAAAAAACGAGAACACGGCGTTTATTACGTAAAATAAAATAATGCACAAAAACAAGCTGCCACATTGTGACAGCTTGTTTT
>CAYJHA010000142.1:0-4350 GCA_964369785.1 uncultured Bacteroides sp. | reverse complement strand
TAAATTGGCATGTGGCTATGCCACGCCATAAAATAAATAATAAATAATCCATACAGGATTTAAGGATTATTTATATAATATCACTGTCGTGAAGCGACCACTCTTTTGCAAGTTGCGGAAATGCGTCGTTCTTCGCAAGAACAGTAACCTTGTCGCCTATCATAATCTTCGTGTTACCACGCGGAATTTTAAACTCGTTCTTACGCGTAACCGATATAACAACCACATTGTCGGGTACGGGCAATTGGGCAAGTGTTTTGCCATGGTGCATAAATGTGTCGGGCACTTCAATTTGTGTAAGCGACGTTGTGCCGCTGTCTAGGCTTAGCAAGTGGCGAATTGCCGCTGTTTCCACCTCGCGCTCAATTAAGCGCGCAATGTTGTCGGTGCTAGATACAACAATGTCAACGCCCAGCATTTTAAGAACCTCAGTGTTTTTTGGGTTGTTAACACGCGCAACCGTTCTTTTTACTTTATAAACTTGTTTGCCCAGTTGGCAAATAATTAAGTTGCTCTCGTCTTGCCCTGTAACGGCAACAAGTGCGTGGCACTTTTCTTTTCCGTTTAATACAAGGCTTAAAATTTCGGGGCGCGTGCCGTCGCCACATACAACAAACTTATCAAAGTCGTCGGCTATGCGCTCACACGCGGCTTTGTCTTCTTCCACTATAATTGGCGTGTGCCCGTGCTCTCGCAGCGTTTTTGCAAGGTAATAGCCAATTTTTCCGCCGCCTACAATACAAACTCTCATAATTGCTCCGTTTCTGCCGCGCTTAACCGGTTTTACAAATTAGCGGCATATATTAAATACAAATAGTAATAAATTAAATTATAATACAGAAAGTTGATGCGAATAGATTGGTTTTTAAAATAAATTAATCTACAATTTGCGCAAAAACAATACTGTCGCCCACATGGAGTAAAATGCTAGTGTCAAGCGCAAGCTCTAACACGCCGCTTGCACGCAAAACACCAAAAACTTGAGTTTCGTCTTTAGACAAAGCCACATCAACAAGCTTTTTGCCAATATTCTCTTTAGCCACGGGCACAATTGTGAACTCTGCCGTGCTAGAGCCTATTGTCAGGCGTGTGTCCTCGTCGTCGGTGCCGTCTCTGTCGTACAAAAGGCCTGTTACAAACGCCTGCGCCGTAAGGTTTGTGCCACAAACAGCGTGAAGGCCAAAGCGCTCGCTATATACTTTTTTGGCAACAGGGTCAGCTACCCTTGCTATAACATTTTGCACACCAAAAACCGTTTTTGCCATTTGCGCCACCATTATATTAATATTATCGTCTTTAGTAACTGCCGCAACAGCGTCGCAAGCATCAATGCCGGCCGCACGTAAAACGTCAATGTCAATAGGCACGCCCCTAACCGCAGTGCCCTGAAATGGGTTTGTCATAGAATTAAGCTGGCTTAAAAGCACAGGGTCTTCCTCCACTGCGGATACGTCGTGCCCTAAATGTTCAAGCGCACCTATTAAGCGTATGCCCACGCGGCCTGTGCCCACAACAAGAATGTTCATACTATTCTCCAATCTACCAAAGTAAATGTGTTTATATTTTATATTATAATATTTTTACAGCTGTGTTGCAATGCTTGTTTTCAATATGTTATACTATTTTTATGAAAAATAACAGGTGAATAAATTGTAAGCCTGTAAGGGGGATAAATAAATGCGCATTAGCGACAACGTAACACAAGGTGCAGAGCGTGCACCAAACAGGAGCCTATTTTACGCAATGGGCTTTACAGATGAGGAATTGAACAAGCCGCTTATAGGCGTTATAAGCGCACACAGCGAGATTGTGCCGGGGCACATGCACCTTGACAAAATAGCAGACGCCGTAAAAGCAGGCGTTTATGCCGCAGGCGGCACGCCTATATTAATTCCGGCAATAGGTGTGTGCGACGGTATTGCAATGGGCCATGCAGGTATGCGTTTTTCACTGCCAAGCCGTGAGCTTATTGCCGACAGCGTTGAGACAATGGCACTGGCGCACGCACTTGACGGGCTTGTGCTTGTGCCGAATTGCGATAAAATAGTGCCGGGCATGGTTATGGGCGCGGCAAGAATAAACATACCGTCTATTGTTATAAGTGGCGGGCCTATGATGTCGGGCAAGCAAGGCGGTAAAAGGGTTAGTTTATCGCAGATGTTTGAGGCAGTGGGAAGCTACAAAGCCGGCATAATTGACGAAGTAACGCTTGACGATTACACCGAAAACACATGCCCCGGTTGCGGCAGTTGCAGCGGCATGTTTACTGCAAACAGCATGAACTGCCTATGTGAGGCAGTGGGTATTGCTTTGCCCGGCAACGGCACAATACCGGCGGTGAAGTCTACAAGAATAATGCTTGCCAAAAAAGCAGGCGCGCAAATTATGCAGCTTGTGAAAGATAACGTTCGCCCGAGAGATATTATAACGCAAAAGGCAATTGAGAATGCACTTTCAACAGATATGGCTCTGGGGTGCAGTTCTAACAGCGTTTTACACTTACTTGCAATAGCAAACGAGGCAGGTGTGCCGCTTGACCTTAAAACAATAAATGAAATAAGCGAAAAAACGCCTAATTATTGCCACTTAGCGCCGGCAGGTGACACGTTTATGGAAGACCTTGACGCGGCAGGTGGCGTGCAAGCAGTTATGGCGCAACTTGCACAGCGTGGGCTTTTGCACACAGACATAAAAACGGTTACATGTAAAACGGTGGGTGAGAATATTGCAAATGTGAAAAATACAGACACAGACAGCATTCGCCCAACAAACGAGCCGTTCAGCGAGACAGGCGGCATAGCAATTTTGTGGGGCAACATTGCACCGCTTGGCTGTGTTGTAAAACGCAGTGCCGTTGCAAAAGAAATGCTGTGCCACAAAGGCCCGGCCAGAGTTTTCGAAAGCGAAGAGACAGCAATAGCTGCTATTTATGACGGGAAAATTAAAGAGGGCGACGTTGTTGTTATAAGGTACGAGGGGCCAAAAGGCGGCCCCGGAATGCGCGAAATGCTGAACCCCACAAGTGCACTTGCAGGCATGGGGCTTGATAAGTGCGTGGCGTTAATTACAGACGGCAGATTCTCCGGCGCAAGCAGGGGTGCGTCAATAGGGCACGTTGCACCGGAGGCAGCGGCAGGTGGCCCAATTGCGCTTATAAACGAGGGCGACACAATTGAAATAGATATACCCGGCGCGAAAATTAATGTGCTTGTTAATGATGAAGAGCTTGAAAAGCGCAAGGCAAACTATGTTGCGCCACCGCAAAAGCAACTTACAGGTTGGCTTTCACGCTATGCAAGGGTTGTTAGCGGCGCAAACGAGGGCGCTGTTTTAAAATAGTTTTGTAATTATTTAATTAAATTGTATATTTTGAGCACATTGTGCAAAGAAGTAGGGGCACGGCTTGCAGTGGCCGAAAAAGGGCTGGTTTTTTTGAAATCACGCTTGTTTTTCGGGCATAGCAAGCCATGTCGCTACTATTTTGCTAAAAATTACAGCTATTGCAGAAAGTGGTCTTGCCTACTTAGTTGGTTATAGGCAGCTAAGCAATACAAACAACTTAGCAACGCAAAACAATGAATGCGAAATATGTAGGGGCGGTCATCGGCCGCCCGTTATGGGTGTTGATATAGCATGAATACACAAATATAAATTGGGGCAAACTACTAAAAAATTATATTTGGAGTGTATTTTTATGAAAAATTTAAAGCAAAGCAAAACGTTTGATAATTTGGCGCGTGCGTGGGCGGGTGAGTGCCAAGCGCGTGCACGATACCAATTTTTAGAGTACGCGGCAAGGCAAAAGGGCTTGTGCGCACTTGCAGACATTATAAAAGTTGTTGAAACTAACGAATTTAACCACGCAAGAATGTATTACACAGCAATGCAAGCGGCAGACAAAAAAACACTGGAAAACGTGCTAATTAATGCAAAGTACCCTTTTAAAGAAAAGTGGAATTTTGAGGAGAATTTCATGTTTGCTGTGCAAAACGAGACAAACGAAGTGGGGCTTTACCGCAAGTTTGCAAAAGTGGCAGAAGAAGAGGGCTTTAAGGACGTGGCAAATTTATTTACACTTGTTTCGAAGGTGGAGCATTGCCATAAACTGCTGTTTAAAGATATTAAAACACAACTTGAAAACGGAACAATGTATAAGCGTGAAAAGCCGGTAAAATGGAAATGTGCCGATTGCGGCCACGAAGAAACACTGCTCGAAGCATGGAAACAGTGCCCACTGTGCAAGGCACCGCAGGGTAAGGTTATGTTGAAGCTTAAGAGCAATTGATGGTTAATTGTAGGGCGGCTGTTGTTTCACTGCAATATTAATAATTAGTAGTGCGAAATATTGTG
>CAYJHA010000141.1:0-4365 GCA_964369785.1 uncultured Bacteroides sp. | reverse complement strand
AACTAAACGTAAAGCGAGGGCTAATTTTGCCTAATATTAATAGTAACAACAAAAAAACAGCAAACGCCAAAATCACAAAACTTGCAATTGACATTTGCTACGATATGGTGGGTTCCCTTTTATATGCCATTGGCATTTACACGTTTGCACGTGCGGCGCAATATGCAACGGGCGGCGTGTCGGGTGTTGCCCTTACGGTAAACCATGTTTTGCCCGCTGTGCCAATTGGCACGCTTACGCTTTTAATTAACGTGCCAATAATAATTATTTGCTTTAAAATTGTGGGCAGCCGTTTCATGTTTTCCAGCTTTCGAACAATGGCCATTATTGCATTTTTTACCGACGTTATAGCGCCGCTTATTCCCGAATATACAGGCGATAAAATTTTGGCAAGCGTTTTCGCAGGCGTGTTTGTAGGGCTTGGCCTTGCAACGGTTTACATGCGCGGCACATCAACCGGCGGCACCGATTTTGTTATAATGTCTATAAAAAAAGTGCGCCCACATATGTCTTTGGGCCAGCTTATTTTGCTTACAGACTGTGTTATAATTTTGCTTGGTGGTGCTGTTTTTGGCAATATCGACTCTATTTTATACGGCATTATCACAACATTTGTGTCCGGCACTATAATAGATAAAATAATTTACGGTGCAGGCGGCGGAAAACTTGTTATAATTGTTACACAACACGGCGAAAAAATTGCAAAGCTTATAAACAGCGGCGTGAATAGAGGCGTTACAATTATTAACGCCATTGGCGCACATACGGGTAATGAAAAATATGTGCTGTTTTGTGTAGTTCAAAAACAGCAGGTGTTTAAAGTGCGCAATTTAGCGCACGAAATAGACGATAAAGCTTTTATTACAATTACAGAAGCAAGCGAAATTTTTGGCGAGGGGTTTGCGCCGCATATTTAATTTTCACTCACTTCATGAAGCACACTGCGCGCAATTGCGTCGCCCACTGCCCACAGCTCTTGCTCGTTTACAATGTCCTCATACTCTTTTGGGTTAACCATAAAGCCACATTCTAAAAGCACAGCAGGGCACATTGGGTTTCGTGCAACATAGTAGTAGCCCCAGTGAGAGCCACGCTCTGCTCTGCCTGTTGCGTCCACCAATTCCGAAACAAGCGTTTCGGAAAGCGACTGTGATTCGTTATAAAAATAGTAACACTCAACGCCGCTAACTTCATTTACATCTACTGTAAGCTGTACGCTGTTGTGGTGTAAAGATATAAAAAAGTCCGGCCGCAGCTCTGTAATTTTCATGTTGCGCTCTTCAAGTGAGAAGAACGTGTCGTCTGTGCGCATCATGTGCACCGTTGCGCCAAGCTGTTCAAGGCGGTATTTTGCCGCCTCTGCCACTGCCAAATTCGCGTCTTTTTCGCTGGGGCCGTTAAGCCCTGCTACGCCAAGTGCACCTGTGTCCTCGGCGCCGTGGCCTGCGTCTAACAGAACACTAACGCCCACCAGTGGCTGTGCCGGGTTCTCGGTGCTTATTTGCGGCGCTTTTTTCAAATACAGTTGTGTTGTGCCGTCTGCATATTCTATGCTGTGGCCGTAAAGCGGCTGTGCAAACGTAAACAAAATTTCTGTGCCGCCGTCTTCCATTTCTAAAACAGATGTGCTAACAACCATTTCACTGCCTTGCACCGCAAAATCTGCCGCAATGTCAGCGTCATAAATTTTTACACTTAGTGTACTATCTATAATAGTTGTATACGCAATTGGTGTGCCTGTGCCCGTAAAAGTCAACAGCTCACCTTTGCCATTGTCAATAGCCTGTGCAGTTGCACCGGTAAATGTTGGCACAGGTAAACTTGTGCCAAGATATTTTGTATTGTAAGCTAAAATATAATCGCCGCTTGATAGCTCATAAGCCCACGTGCTCTTGCCGCTTCTGTATGTTCTAACGCTATCTACAACCATTGCCGTGCCGCCGCTTCTAACAGTCTCGTTTATGTTGCCGTCAGAGTCAGGGTCATACAAAAGGCTCTCAATCCAGCCGTCCACGGCAATATAACTGCCGCTTGAAACACTGCTTGTGCCGTCACTGCTGCTTGATGTGCCCGACGATGTGCCCGACGATGAGCCGGTTGAGCCGCCACGGTCAATTGTGTAAACAAGTGTGTTTCCGTTTTGCTCAAAAACAAACGAATTATCGCCATATTCAAGCTCTACAAGCACGCCGAAAGCACCTGTTGTGCTTATGCGTGCTATTTCCTCACCGTCCATTGTAAGCGGCAAAGTCGGGTCAGACGTGCCCATTACCCAGCACGTGCTAGTGCCTATATAATCAGTGTCTTTCGGGTACTCAATGCTAAGCGTGGGCGGCACAGAATAGCCCAAAAGTGTAGGTGCGCCACCCTCGTTTTGTATTGCGCTAACCATAAGTGCGTATTCTTCGCTAAACATCAGCGCCGTGTCGTAATTATCCAGCACCATGCCTGTATAATTTGGCGATATAGTGTGCAAAAACAGCTCTTGCGGCTGTGCCCATATTTGCTGTGACGTGTAAGAAACACTGTCGCCCTGTGACGAAACAAGCGTGCCTATACCCTCAGTAACTTCGTTTTTGTAAAAAACACCCGATACAGCGTACTTACTCATTGTGTTTTGTGCGCTTTTTGTTGTGCTCTCATCGTCTGCGGCCGGCATGTTGTACATTGCATAAACATAAAGCCCTTTGCCTGCCGCTGAATTCACAAGGTATTCCATGGCGTCAAACTTATCGAAAAGTTCATCATTTTCGGTTATGTTAGCCATTGTCTCGTTTTTCGACTCACGCCCGAAAACGCTGGCCGTCCCCTCGGGCGAAACATGCATATATTCAACAAAAACGCTGTTAAAACTGCCCTTTTGTGCAAAATCCACAAATTCGTCTATAAATTGCATTTGTGCCTCGGTGCCTTGAACGCTTGCAAACATGCTGGCTGTGCCTGTTGAAAGTGTTAAGCCCTTGATGTTTGACTCGGGCAATTCATACTCGCCATTATTTGCGGTAAGTAATAAATCACTGCTCAAAAAAAGTACGGTGATAGATGATATTAACAAAATAAGTGCAACAGCACCTATTATGAGAAGTATTTTTTTTGCTTGTTTTCGTTTATAGTGCAATTTTATGCCCCCTTAATATTCGACGTATCACGTGTTGACAAAATGTTAGAATTAACGTAAAATCATTTAAATAGTGGTTTCCTTGTTTTAGTATACCACATATAGACATAAAGTTGTATAAATTGACAAAATAAATTATGTAAAATTTTCATAATATTTATTTGTATTCGGAAAGGACATAAATTTATGCTTAAAGTACCCAATAAAGCATTTACGCACGGGGGGCGTTTTCATGCCGACGACGTTTTTTCAGCGGCACTTTTGAAAATTGTGAACCCCGAAATAGTAATAGAGCGTGGTTTTCAAGTGCCCGATAATTTTGACGGCATTGTTTTCGACATAGGCGACGGTGAATTTGACCACCACCAAAAAAACAGCCCTGTACGTGAGAACAAAGTTCCGTACGCGTCTTTTGGGCTGTTGTGGAAAGAGCTTGGTGCCGAGCTTGTAGGCGAAGAGCAAGCCGCACGTGTTGACAAGCACTTTATACAGCCGCTAGACAACGACGACAACACAGGCTGTGGCAACCAAATTGCACAGCTTATAGGCGCCTACAACCCAACGTGGGACAGCGAGGCCGACCCAAATGAGTGCTTTAACCACGCCGTGCACATTGCAAAAGACCTTTTATGGCATAAAATAGAGGGGTTGCGCGGCATTGCACGTGCGGCCCAGCTTGTTGAAGCGGCGCAAAAGAACATGAAAAACGGAATTGTAACACTTGATACATACGCACCGTGGAAACAACAGCTTATACCCGATGACGACGCGCTTTTTGTGGTGTACCCGTCACAGCGCGGCGGCTTTTGTGCGCAGGGCGTGCCAATTTCGTTTAAAGGCTCCGAGCTGAAAGTTCCGTTCCCACCTGCATGGGCAGGGCTTAGCGAAAAAGAGCTTATTGCAATAAGCAATGTTGACGATATAAAGTTTTGCCATGCCGGCGGCTTTTTGGTAACGGCACGCTCGAAAGAGGGCGCCTTAAAAGCTTGCGAGGAAGCAATGGCTGATAGGGATTAAATATTTGTCGGCGCCTAGCGCATAAAAAGGTTAGCCTCTCGTCATTATGACGAATATTTAAAGTTTTACTAAATTTTTTCAAAAAATTTCAGGTTCTTAGGGCAGAGCCCTAAGGCGTTTTCCGCAGAAAACGCAAGTCTTGCCTTACCTTAAAATAACATTTTCGAAGGTGAAGTTGCCAATTTATTGGCCAATAGGAATAAGAAACTTTTATAGATAAAAAAAGTTTC
>CAYJHA010000140.1:0-4473 GCA_964369785.1 uncultured Bacteroides sp. | reverse complement strand
CAATTAAAATGCAAGGGTGGTAAAAAATGCACAAGAAAACAGTAGCAATAGTAACAAGCACCCGTGCAGACTATGGGCTTCTTCGCAATGTAATAAAGCTGATGTGCATGCGTGATGATATAAACACGCAAGTTATTGCAACAGGCACGCACTTAAGCGAAAAATTCGGAAGCACAGTGAACGAAATAATAAACGACGGCGTAAAAATTTCTGCACAAATACCCATATTAAAATATGGCACAAGCACAAAACTAGCAACTACACGCACAATGGCGCATACAATGGGCCTGTTTACAGAGCACTTTGCCGAAAACAAACCCGACGCAGTTTTGGTGCTTGGTGACAGGTACGAAATTTTAGCCGTAAGCCTTGCCGCAAGCGGCCTTTCAATACCCGTTATTCACATAAGCGGCGGCGACGTTACACACGGTGCTGATGATGACTATTACAGGCACTGCATAACTAAAACGGCGGCGCTTCATTTTCCGTCTTGTGCGCAGTATGCACAGCGTGTAATACAGCTGGGTGAACAGCCAAACACTGTGCACAATGTGGGCGGCCTTGGCGATGAGAATATTAGAAAACTTAAACTTTTAAGCAAGGAAGAGCTTGGCGAAAGCATAAATTTTGACGTTAATTCGCCGTATTTGCTTGTAACTTACCACCCACAAACAGCAGGGGCGCAAGGCGCAACGCCGTTAGATATGTTTTGCAAGCTTACAAATGCGCTTGAAAAATTTAATGTTGGCTGTATTTTTACAAAGGCAAACGCAGACGCAGGCGGCGCAGAAATTAACGATAAAATAGACGAAATTTGCGCAAAAAACAGCAAATATATTGCGTTTACAAGCATGGGTGTGCTAAAATATTTGTCGGCAATGAAATATTGCAGTGCGGTGGTGGGCAATTCTTCTTCCGGCGTTGTGGAAACGCCTACAATGGGCGTGCCTGCCGTGAATATTGGCACACGCCAAAGCGGCAGAATTATTTGCCCTAATGTTATTTGTTGTGGCGGAGATGAAAAAAGCATTGAAACTGCCCTAACAAAAGTGCTAAGCGCTGATTTTTTTGCGGCGGCAAAACAAGTTGAAAGCCCGTACAACGGCGGCAACACTGCGCAGAAAATTGTTGATATAACAGCTGATTTTGTAAACAATTACGATAAAGCACATGTGAAACTTTTTTATGATTTGTAAAAAGATTAGCGGATGATAAGTACATATCAGCAGTTGTAGGGGCGGCCGCCCGAGGGGATAAAACTTTATGACGCTATACAATAAACGTATTGCTATGCTAAAATTAAAATGTTACGTTTTATTGTAGGGACAGGGCTTGCCCCTGTCCGCACTTGCCGCATGGCATGCGGACAACCGCAAGGGTTGTCCCTACAATACATCGTCAGGTTTTAAGTTTAACAAGTTAGTAGGGGCGGTTTAATATCCGCCAATCGCCCACACTGCAAAATACGAACACATTAAAATAAAACCTCTGCACAAAAAATAAATTTTTAAATAAAGCGAAACGGAGAATAATATATGCGCGAATTTTTTACAAACTTTAAAAATGTGTTAACAAGCTTATTTAATATGCAAATAGAAGATACACCGCTTGTTTTGCGCAGTATTTTGTCGCAAGTTTTGCGGTTTGGGCTACTGTCGCTTTGCATTTTATCGGCGGTGCTATTAATTCAGCTTATAATAAGCATAGCCGACAAAAACAGCCGTGGCAAGAAGTTTAAAAACCCTATTTTTATTGGTATAACGCTGTTAATTACGGCAGGTGTTTCAATTTTTGCGTTTGTGCCAATTAGCGCCGCACCAAAAAACACCGTTACAAGCGGTGCGTTTCAAGATATTTTGTTCACGGAAGAAGCATTTGCACAGCAAAGCACAGACGGCGCCGCGGCCGAAAGCGGCGAGCAAGCGGCAACAGATGAAAACATAAGCACTGACGGCGAAAATGTAGAAACGCCCGAGGGCACAGGCGATGAAAGCGACGACAGTGAAACAGAAACAGAAGTAAAAAGCTTCGTAATATCATCACATGCAGAGCTGGAGAACGATTACACCGCAGAAATTGTTGCACTGCTTGAAAACACTAAGTGCACCAGAACGCTTAGCCGAGGCCTACCTGAAGAGGACGGGCAAAATATTATGCTTCGCCTTGAAAACGGTGATGTTTGGCAAGTTAGGCTAAACGCCGCTAGCGGCTATGCGTTTATTGAAGAAGAGGTAGATTTTATATACGAAATAAACGATTATGAAGCTTTCCACAGTGAACTTAGCAGAATTTTACAAGCGTAACAATTTAGATAGTATAGTGTTGACACTATATAATTAGCGAAAGCGCTAAATGAACGCAGAAACGAATATTAAAAAACGGAGCAAAAACATGTTAAATAAAAGCAGCGAAAACAGCACAAATTTTAATATAAAAAATGTGCTTATTGTGGGCCTTGGAAGTATGGGCAAGCGCAGGGCACGCCTTATAAAAGGCATTCAAGAAAGCATTAACGTTTGTGGCGTAGATACATCAGAGGCACGGCGAAGCGAGGCAGAAAGCCTTGGCATTACAGCGTTTGAAAGCATTGACGCCGCCACAAAAGCGCATGAGTTTTGCGCCGCTTTTGTGTGCACTGCGCCTATTTCGCACGCCGCTGTTATAGGCGAGCTTTTAAACGAAGGCCTAAACGTTTTTACAGAGCTTAACCTTGTAGACACAGGCTACACAGCACTTATAAGCAAAGCGAAAGAGAAAAACCTAAAGCTGTTTTTAAGCAACACAATGCTATACAGAAAAGAAATTCAGCATATTAACAAAAGCGTTAAAGCGTTTGATATGCCTGTAAATTATATTTACCACATAGGCCAATATTTGCCTGACTGGCACCCGTGGGAAAGCTATAAGAACTTTTTTGTTGGCGATAAGCAAACATCGGGCATACGCGAGATTTTTGGCATAGACCTGCCGTGGCTTGTAGAGACGTTCGGCGAAGTTTCGTCTGTTAGCGCGTACAGCGACAAACTTACAAAGCTAGAACTTGAATATGACGACAGCTATTATGTTACACTACTTCACAAAAACGGCACAAAGGGCTTTCTTGCCGCAGACGTTGTAAGCCCAAAAGCAGTGCGAAATTTTGAGGTGTTTGGCGAGGGGCTACACATTTTTTGGAACGGAAGCCCCGAGAGCCTTTCAGAATTTGATAAACAGCAAAAAGCAAGCGTGCCTGTTAACACGTATGCAGTTTACGAGCACGACGAAAAATATAGCGATAATATAGTAGAAAATGCGTATGTAGACGAAATAATTGACTTTTTTAATATGCTGGAGCACGGCGCAACACCACTGTGGAGCTTTGAAAAAGACGCAGAAGTTATTGACCTTATTGAGAGGATAATGGACTCTGCGGCATACAGAAAATGAAAGGTGTTTTGTAATGGGCAATTTAACAAACGCACAAGGCAAAAAGGCGTTAAATGTGCTGTTTGCAGGGCTTGGCAGCATTGGCACACGTCATTTGCAAAATGCACATACTGTGGCAAAAAACATGGGCGTTGTTTTAAATGCAGACGCAATGCGATATGCAAAAAACGGCGAAGTACCGAAACAATTGCCGCTTGAAACAAAAGCGCTTTTGCGGCATGAATACACCGAAAAAAGCATAGACGCAATGCCCGAATATGACGCAGTATTTATAACAAACCCAACCGGTTTGCACTTTGAAACAATGCGTGCACTGCGCGGCAAAACAAGTGCATGGTTTATAGAAAAGCCTGTTTTTGAAGATGTAAACAGGGAAATTACAGCGTGCACTTATGAGTGGCAAAAGGCATATGTTGCGGCGCCAATGCGCTACTGCAAAACTATGCTAGAGCTTAAAAAAGTGCTACCAAAGTTAAGCGTTTACTCCGCACGTGTATTATGCTCAAGCTATTTGCCAAGCTGGCGAAAAGGGGTAGACTACCGCACAACGTACTCTGCACATAAAGAAATGGGCGGCGGCGTTACAATTGACTTAATTCACGAATGGGACTATTTACACAGTTTATTCGGTATGCCTGAAAATATATATAATTTTAAGGGTAAATACAGCCACCTTGAAATAAATTCAGACGATTTATCAATATATATTGCGCAGTATAAAAACATGCTTTGCGAGGTGCACCTAGACTATTTTGGCCGTGAATACCGGCGAAGCATAGAGCTTTTTTGCAAAGAAGGCACAGTTACGGCAGACTTTGGCGCAGGCACGCTGACACTGGAAAACGGCGACGTTTTAAACTATGACGAGCCCGTGAATGAGCGGTATTTGCGCGAAATGCAATATTTTTTAAGCTATGTTTTAGGCGAGGACTGCACAGGAAAAGAAAACGAAGAGTGCACCCAAAAAGAAGAAAACAGCAAAGGCAAAAACAGCACCAACACCATTGAACACGCACTTGATGTTTTAAAACTGACGCAAGGTTATTT
>CAYJHA010000139.1:0-4503 GCA_964369785.1 uncultured Bacteroides sp. | reverse complement strand
ATAATAATATTATTAATATGCATTTTTCAAAACAATAAACACAATAAATGTAAGGGCACGGCTTGACGGAGCTGTTGACATGTCCGCTTCATATCTATAAAGTTATAATGTTTCGCCATTATTAGAAGTATTAAAAGTTTTGGGTTCTTCGGGCAAAGTTTAAACATTCAAGCCATTGGTGCACCGCCTAAATCCTGCCCTTTGCCTCCTTATACCTCAACGGAGACACACCCGTTACACTTTTAAACACTTTTGTGTAATAGCTCTGGTCCTCAAAGCCCATCATTTGCGCTATGTCCGACATGCGCATTTCAGGCTTTAAAAGCAAAGGCTTGCTCTTTTCAATGCGCAGGCGGTTTACGTATTTTGTAAACGTCTCGCCCTTTTCACGCTTGAAAATTCTGCTAAAATAAGCAGGCGACAGATACACCATGTTTGCCACGTCCTCTAGGCGTATTTTCTCTGTGCAGTGCGCCCTCAAATACATGTCGGCTTTTCGCATAACATCGGCGTGTTTTTCGTCCATATAACCAAAAATACTGTCTACAAATTTATTAAGAGCTTGGGCAAGCCAGTTGCAAAGTTCGTCTGCTGTTGTAAGGTTTGCAATTGTGTTCATGTAGCTTTGTGTAAGCTCCAGCGTGTAGGCAGAGTCTGCGCCCGAATCAATAGCCGTGCGCGAAATTAGCACAAGAAGTTCATATATTCTTGCCTTTGCCGCCTCAAATTTGCCGCCGCTTGAAAAAAATATATACCCGAACAGCTCGTTCAAGTGCTTTTGCGCCCCCTGCCTGTCAGCGCTTGCAACGCAGTTTAGCAAATTCCTCTCTGTGTCGAACGGGTACGGTTTTGTGCCCTCGCCACCCTTTAGCTGCGTAATATAAGCCGAAACTTGCCCCTGAATTGCACCGTCTTCCTGTGCGCTCAACATTCTGTTCGCCTCGTATATGTTGTTCATAAAACCCGTTGCCATAAACAAAAGCGTCGATAAACTGTTAACTTTTTGAACCGGCACATTAGGAAGCTTGTGCAATAGGCGTATAACTTGTTCACGCTCAATGCTTGTTAAACCTTCCATTTGCGCAAGCTCGCAGTCAATATAGTCTTGTATATCCACCATTAAAAGCGGCCCTGCCGTTATTCTTGCGGCGCCGCCCTCACCTGCAAAAATGGGCGACACAAAACACGCAAGCCCCATTTGGCAAAAATAAATGTACTTGCCACCAAAGCGCTCTGCCTGTGCCATGCCGTAAATGTGCGTCTCTTTGCACTGCTCTTTTTTCACCTTCGCCGCTGTGCAAATCTCACAGGCAGAGAGGCCGTATCCGCTCTCTGCCAAAACTTCGCCGCCTGTGTTTGTTACGGTGCAGCCTATGCCTCCCGCCTCACAGAATGCCGCGGCACACTCTTTTGCAAGCTTTAAAATTATTTTTTCGTCGTTTTGCACTGAAGCACCCCCTGTTTTTATACACATTAGACAAGCAAAAAAACATACATTTTTGGTAAAATTTTGTCCTATTTACAGAATAGTCAAAAAACGCACTTTTGTCAAGCTGTTTTGCGCAAAATTTTACCAAACAGAGCATAATATTACAATAAATTTGCATAAAACTTGTATATTATACTTACGAAAAGCAAAACTGCCGCAAAAACGCAAGGCTTAGCTACTCTGTTTTGAATTTGAACTTATTTAAATACTATACAAAGTGGGAGGTGTTGACAAACAAAGACTTTGCAAAAACTAGAGCAAAATTTTTGTCAGATGAAACAAAAAGCACAGGCAATACTGTGTGTATTAACGAGCATTTTTGTGAAATATGGCGGAAATTTTAAAGGCGTTCTTTTGTAAAGGCGACTTTGTCAACAGCTCCAAGTGGCTATGTCAGGCATAACAGCCGGCTTATAACATACATATCAATTTTGTTATAATTTGCATTTTACAACAAATTAAAAAATTAAAATTAACGGAGGCTTCTATAATGAGCATTTACAACGAAATTTCAGAAAACCTACAAAAAGGCAAGGCAAAAATTGTTAAAGAACTAGTGCAACAGGCAATAGACGAGGGCTTATCTGCAAAAGACATACTTGACCAAGGCCTTTTAAGCGGCATGGGCATAATAGGCGAGAAATTCAAAAACAACGAAGTTTTCGTGCCCGAAGTTCTTGTTGCGGCACGTGCAATGAACATGGGCGCTGCACTTTTGAAACCACTTTTAGCTGAGAGCGGCGTTAAAGCAACAGGCAAAGTGTGCATAGGCACAGTTAAGGGCGACTTGCACGACATAGGCAAAAACCTTGTAAAAATGATGTTAGAGGGCAAAGGCCTTGAGGTTGTTGACCTTGGAACAGACGTTACAGCTGAGAAATTTGTTCAAACTGCAATTGATGAGAAATGCCAAATTATTTGTTGCTCGGCACTTCTAACAACTACAATGGGCGTTATGCAAGACGTTGTTAAAGAAGCAGAAAAAGCAGGCATACGCGACAGTGTTAAAATTATGATTGGCGGCGCACCTGTAACACAAAACTATTGCGACCAAATTGGCGCAGACAAATTCACACCTGACGCAGCAACTTGCTCAGACGTTGCTGTTGAACTTTGCACAGCTTAATTTTTTGTAACACCTAATCAATGGTCAACAACTTAAGGCAGGAATAGCGTGCGAAACACCGTAGGGGCGACCTTTGGTCGTCCGTGTATAGCGGTCTTTCGGACGACCAGAGCTCGCCCCTACAACACACTTTCTTAAGTTGTTGACATTGAATACCTAATTGTAAGTAGCACAGACAGTATATAATAAACATTATTAAAAAGTTTATACTTAAACTAAAACGTGTTTAAAACTCTATTCGCATTTGAAATTTAGCTTTATATTTGTCAAATTATGCACAGGGCTTGCGCTTGCATTGTGTGCAATGCGTGGCGGCCGCGGCGAGCCGTGGCCCTACAAACGCACTTATACATGGCTTTGCGCTGTGTGAAATGGCAAAAAGGCTAATTATAAATGTGCTTAATAAGTGCGCCCAAAATGCGGAAATTATTTTAATTATACACGTAGGCACCACGAGAAGTTTAAATATTTAAAAGTAAAACACATAAAAAAGAGGAGACAGAGGAAATTATGGCTTCATACAACACACCAAAAGAACTGCTTTTTGCCACACTTCGTAATGAAGTGACAGACCGTGCACCGTGGGTGCCTTTTGCAGGCGTGCACGCAGGCAAGCTAACAGGCGTAGACGCCACAAAAGTGCTTACAGACGAAGATGAGCTTGTAAAAGCACTTTTAGAAGTAAACAAACTTTACAAGCCCGACGGGCAGCCCGTTGTTTTTGATTTGCAGCTTGAAGCTGAAATTTTAGGCTGTGAGCTTGTTTGGGCAAAAGACGGCCCACCAAGCGTAGCAAGCCACCCACTTGAAGAGACTATGACAGTGCCGTGTGAGTGCACACTGCCAACGCCCGAGAGCGGACGTATGCCGCTTGTTTTAAACGCAATGCGCCGCATGAAAAAAGAAGTGGGCGACACAACTGCACTTTACGGCCTTTTCTGTGGCCCGTTCACGCTTGCAAGCCACTTGCGCGGCAACGATATTTTTATGGACATGTTCGACGACGAGGACTATGTGAAAGACTTGCTTAAATTCTGCACAGACTGTGGCAAGCGCATGGCAGACATGTTTGTAGACGCAGGCATGGACGTTATAGCAATTGTTGACCCGCTTGTGTCTCAAATTTCAAGCGACCATTTTGAGGAGTTCTTGTCAGAGCCCTTCTCAGAGCTTTTCAGGTATATACGCGAGGAAAAAGAAGTGTTTTCATCGTTCTTTGTTTGCGGCAACGCAACGCGTAACCTAGAGGTTATGTGCGAGACAAACCCCGACTCTATTTCGGTTGACGAGAACGTTGACATTATTGCGGCTAAAGAAATTTGCGATAAATACAACGTTGTAATTGGCGGCAACATTCCGCTTACAAGCGTAATGCTTCACGGCACACAGCAAGACAACATGAAGTGCGTTGTAGACATGCTTGCAAAAGTTAAAGAGTACAAAAACTTTATTGTTGCACCGGGTTGCGACATGCCGTATGACGTGCCCATTGAAAACACAATTGGTGCAACTCAGGCAGTTTTGCAAACTAAAGAAACAGCAAAAATGGTAGAAAATTATGTTAGCGGCACATTTGACATTGAAGTGGATTTGCCAGACTACGAAAACCTTGTAAAACCGCTTGTAGAGGTGTTCACGCTGGATAGCTTAACATGCGCCGCCTGCACGTATATGATGGGTGCGGCTAACGTTGCAAAAGACACTTATGGCGATGAAATTGACGTTGTTGAATATAAGTTTACAGAAAAAGAGAACATTGCACGTTGCATGAAAATGGGCGTTAAAAACTTGCCTAGCATTTATGTAAACGGCGAGCTGAAGTTCTCGTCTATTATCCCTTCGAAAGAAGAACTTGAGGGTGTTATTAACGCAGTGAAATAATTTTGTA
>CAYJHA010000138.1:0-4529 GCA_964369785.1 uncultured Bacteroides sp. | reverse complement strand
TCCGGACACCCTGATTAAAAGTCAGGTGCTCTGCCAACTGAGCTAATGGCTCTTATCAAAAAGTTAATCAAAAAACTTTTCATAAGGCTAAATTATTATATCAATTTTATACTCAGTTGTCAATAACTAATTCATATTATTTACGCATTTTATTTAAATTTCAACATTTACATAATTTTTTCGCTGTTTTTTCAGCTTTTTTGTTACAAAAGTAATTTATGCAAATACAGTGTTTTTAGCTTTCCACTTTTCAAGCGCTATAAAAAGCCAAAAAGAATAAATTCCCAGCGTTATAATGCAAAGTAAAAACCATTTTATCCAGTTACCAAAAAGCCCAAGTGCTGTTCCTGTAAATTTTAGCCTGCGCCCCTCAACAACTGTGTGGTTTATTTTCCAGCCGTATATCATGCACAGCGCCCACGGGTAGCAAATGCCAAGCGTGCAAACTGTTATTAACCAGCCCAAAATTGACCAGCCTATGTAGCTTAAAAGCCCTCCGTCAAAATATGAATTTCCCATTTTATCACTTTTCCTTTCACGTGTTTGTAGGGTAAAACTAAAATAATCGTTTTACCGCATAATTGTAAGTAATATTATAGTGTATTTTGTCGAAAAGTGCAACTGCTTAGCGAAGCCGGTGCAAGCCGTGCTCGCCCCAAAGCGCCTTAGCCACCGCCGCCGCAACTAATTAAACACCGGTTTAATAAATACTTTAAAACTTAAATCAAAAATTTTTAATTTAAGTGTTGACATTTCAAATATCCGTGTATATAATAATACTACAAAACAATTTTTTTTGATTTGAAAGCTTTTGAAATTAATGCACCGCTTTGGTGCAAAATGCAACGGAAGTTTTGCCAACGTTTTGTACAGGCGGCTTTTTGGGCAGCTTTGTAAGAATACGGCACATGCAAAAATCTTCATTTTATTTTAAGGTTATTTAAACTATTTGTGCTATGCACAGAAGGAGACTATTATGATAAACGATAACGCAAAAATTGCACTCATCTTTAAGGCTCTGTGCGATGAGAACAGGGTATCTATTGTTAAACTGCTGCAAAACGGTGAAATGTGCGCCTGCAATGTGTCAGACACGCTGGGTATTGCACAGTCTAAACTGTCGTACCATATGAAGATACTTTGTGAAAGTGGGCTTGTGCAGTGCCGCTACATGGGCAAGTGGTCGCACTATAAAATTAATGCCGAGGGCAGTAAAATAGCTATGGAAATTTTAAAAGAGCTAACAACTGAAAACGAGCAAAGTGGCGAGCTTGAATGTGTGGAGGCAATTTAAATTTATAAGCAAATTTTTCATTATAAAGAAAGAGGGCTTACTAAATGAAAGCAAAAAAAGAAACTATTTTGAAAATTCTTATACCTGTAATAATGGTTTTAATTATTGGCGCAATTTATGTAACGCAAACCACAAAAGAAGCGGCCGCCGCTGAAATTGTAGCAGAGGCAGAGGCAAGCCTAGAATTTCCGCTTACTGTTACAAGCGTTGATTTAGACGAACTTGCACAATATGAGTTGCCTGTTATAATTGACTTTGGCGCTGACGAGTGTGTGCCGTGCGTGGAAATGGCGCCCGTTTTGCAAACGCTTAATGCAGAAATGCAAGGCAGTGCAATTGTGCAGTTTGTAGACGTTTGGAAAAGCCCAAGCGCCGCAACAGGCTACCCTGTTCAAGTTATCCCCACACAAATTTTTGTTAACGCTGACGGTACACCGTATGTGCCCAGCGAAGAGCTTGGCATAGAATTTATACTGTACGCTGACATTCAAACAGAAGAGCATATTTTCACAGCGCACCAAGGTGGCTTAACAGAAGAGCAAATGCGCTTAATTCTTACTGATATGGGAGTGGTTTAATGGACGCAATGCTTGAATTTATTGCAGGCATTATTGCCACAAGTTCATGGGTTGCACCGCTTTTGGCTTTGCTTGCAGGTGTGCTTACGTCGTTTACACCGTGCGCACTTTCAAGCGTGCCGCTAGTGGTGGGCTATGTTGGCGGCACTGGTGGGCAAAACACAAAAAGGGCGCTTGCGCTAAGCTTAACTTTTGCCGCAGGCAGTGCAATAACTTTTACGGCACTGGGTGTTATAGCAACAACATTGGGCGGGCTTATAGGCACGCAGGCCTCGTGGTGGTATTTGGTCTTAGGCGTTTTAATGATGTTAATGGCGCTGCAAACATGGGGCATTTATGAAATTATACCATCGAGTTACTTAATATCTAAAAACACAAAAAAAGGCTACCTTGGCGCACTTATAGCAGGTATTTTGGGCGGCGTTTTTTCATCGCCGTGCTCAACACCTGTGCTAATAGCACTGCTTGCCGTTGTGGCAGGGCAAGGCAGTTTTTTGTGGGGTATTTTGCTACTGCTTTTATATTCAGTAGGCCACGGGGTTCTTGCAGTTTTTTGCGGCACAAGCGTTGGGTTTGTGCAAAAACTTTCTCAAAGCGAAAAGTATGGTAAATTTAGCAAAGTTTTAAAAATAGTAATGGGCGGCGCAGTGGCAATTATAGGGTTTTATATGTTTTATTTGGCATTTTAAATTTAAAATTTGGGCTGTTTTAGGCCCGTGAAACAAATTAATTAAAAGGAGATTATTAAAATGGGAATATTCGGTTTTGGGAAAAAGAAAAAAGAGGAAGCATGCGGCTGTGGCGGTGCGTGCGATACAAAACAAGAAGCAAAAGTGTATAACGAGCAAGGTGAAGAGATGGCGCAGTGCGATTGTGGCGGCATGTGCAGTGTGAGCGAAATAGAAGCGAAAAAGGCCGCTGAAAATGCACATGGCGGCTGCTGTGGTAGCATTGATGCAGACAGTGTTACAAAGGCACAAGCGGCACAAAGCGAGGGCGCAAGCGTGAAAATTTTGGGCTCCGGCTGTAAAAAATGCAACACGCTTGAAGAAGCTACACGTGAGGCATTGCAAAACCTAGGCATGGACACTGCAATTGACCACGTTACCGATTTTGCGGCTATTGCAAGCTACGGCGTTATGACAACACCGGCGCTTGTTGTAGACGGCAAAGTGGTTTCATACGGCAAGGTGCTTAAAACAGGCGAAGTTGAAGCCATTTTGAAGAAGGTACGTAATTAAAAATTGTAGGGGCGACCTGCGGTCGTCCGCATGTAAACCGAAAAACATATTTATTATAAACAGAGGGCAAAAGATGAACAAACAACAAAATAAAAACACAGGTATTAGCTTTTTCGAGCGATACCTTACAGTTTGGGTTATAATATGCATGGTGGCAGGCGTTTTAATTGGTCAGTTTTTGCCTGTTATACCACAGGTTCTTGGCAACTTTGAGTATGCAAATGTATCTGTGCCAATAGCCGTTTTAATATGGCTTATGATATACCCCATGATGATGAAAGTAGACTTTCAAAGCATAAAGAATGTTGGCAAAAGCCCAAAAGGGCTTTTTGTAACATGGGTTACAAACTGGCTAATTAAGCCGTTCACAATGTTTGGCATTGCATATGTGTTTTTCTTTGTGGTTTTTAAAGGTTTTATAACGCCTGACCTTGCGACAGATTACCTTGCAGGCGCTGTGCTTTTAGGCGCCGCACCATGCACCGCAATGGTGTTTGTGTGGAGCCATTTAACAAAAGGAAACCCGGCATACACAGTGGTGCAAGTTGCAACAAACGACCTTATTATTCTTGTGGCATTTACGCCTATTGTTGCATTTTTGCTAGGTGTAAGCGGTGTTAGCGTGCCTTGGGATACACTAATTTTATCAGTGGTGCTGTTTGTTGTAATTCCGCTTTTTGGCGGTGTTTTAACGCGCAGTATAGTTACAAAACAAAAGGGTAAAGAGTATTTTGAAAAAACGTTTATACCTAAATTTTCAAACGTTACAATTATAGGCTTGCTTTTAACACTCACGCTTATATTCTCGTTTCAAGGGCGTGTTATACTTGAAAACCCCGTGCACATTGCGCTTATAGCAGTTCCGCTTATAATACAAACTTTTTTAATTTTCTTCATAGCATATTTAGCGTGCAAAGTGCTAAAACTGCCGCACAATATAGCCGCACCGGCCGGAATGATTGGCGCGTCGAACTTTTTTGAGCTGTCTGTTGCGGTGGCAATAGCGCTGTTTGGCACAGACAGCCCCGTGGCACTTGCCACAATAGTGGGCGTTCTTGTAGAGGTGCCCGTTATGCTTATTCTTGTGAAAATTGCGAACAACACAAAAAGTATGTTTAAGGTGTAAATGTTTTATAAGCACCGGAATTTAGCATTTGAAATATTATGCTAGCCGTATAAAAAACACTTAATATTTTGTAATTAATAGCACAGGCGGCCAAAATGGCCGCCTGTGCGTAGGCTGTCGAAAACCCTATATTTTAAAAAAGTGTTTCATCATAATGCACAAACCAAAAGGATAAAATGTAGGGGTCGGCGGCCCCGACGACCCGAAAAGCGCCATAAATGCCCGAAAAACGGGGCGTCGAGGACGCCGCCCCCTACAAATGACATCATAATTTTGTGCAATATTTTTTT
>CAYJHA010000137.1:0-4636 GCA_964369785.1 uncultured Bacteroides sp. | reverse complement strand
GGGTTCCAGCGCCTTGTTTGATGACCGAAGTGTACACCGGCCTCAAGCAATTGTTTCATTGATACTACTGCCATAATAAAGTCCTCCAAATATTTGTTTTTTCCTCCGCATTGCATACATGGCGTTCCACCTGTTAAGGCACAGGAAACCAATGCAATACGTGCGTAATGCTGTAATAGTATATCACAAACGGCGCTGTAATGCAAGTGTTTTTTATAACGTTCTAACAGTTAATGCTATCTGCATATAATTGTTTAGCCATTCCATTTATTTATTCGGGCTTGAATTAAATTGGCTGGCTAGCCACAACAGCAGAAAGGAAATTAAAAATGCAAAGAACAAAAAGAAAAACAATATTACCCGTGCTGTCAGCACTTTTATTACTTATTGCAATAACAAGCGCGGCAATTACCGCACAAACATTAAATGTATCTAATGGGCTTTCAATACTGGGCAGCGCCTTTATTGCGCCCGGCGCGGCATTTGAAGCAGGTGAAAAATACATAGCGCAGCAAATGCTGCAACAAGAAGAAAACGTGCAAAATTTGGCACAGGAACAAGGCGGCGGCACTTTAAGCGAATTAGACACACAGCAAAGCGAGCCGCTAAATATAAACGAAAACAGCGCCGAAAACGAAGCAAACAGCACCGAAATAATTGACGGACAAGACACAGTGCAAAGTGCCGAGCACGGCGACGCCTCACAAGAAAGCACACAGGGCACCGCAGTGGGAAGCGAGGGCGAACAAGAAGGCACACAAAGCGCCGCAACAAACAGCGAGGTGCCACCACAGCCCATGCCCGAAAGCGGTATACCTATAATTCCTGCATTTTACGAGCAAGGAACAAGCAGTGCATACGTGCAAACGGGAAGCGGAAGTATTCGAAATTTCACGAACATTGAAAATTCAGACATTGCGCAGTATGTGGGGCAAGCGCTACCTTTTACGGTGGAAGCAAACAGCGAAGAGCCGCAGGTTTTAATTATGCACACACATGCAACAGAGTCTTTCGTACTTGACAACAACATGTGGGTAACGCCTGAATACACAGCGCGAAGCACTGACAACAGCGTGAACATTACAAGCATAGGCAAAATAATTACAGAAAACTTAAACGCCGCAGGAATTAACACATTGCACGATGTTACACTTCACGATTACCCCAGCTACACAGGCAGTTATGACAGAAGCTATGAAACAGTGCAAAGCTACTTGCAACAGTACCCTAGCATAAAAGTTGTTATTGACGTGCACAGAGACGCACTTTATAAAAGCGACGGTTCCACCATAAAGCCCGTTGTTAATATAAACGGAGAAGACGTTGCACAAGTTATGCTTATAAGCTGTGCGGATAACGGCGGCAACTTGCCAAACTACACAGAAAACCTGAAATTTGCCGCCGCGTGGGAGGCAAAAATGGAAGAAATGTACCCCGGGCTAACGCGCCCTGTGCTTTTCGACGAGAGGTATTACAACCAAGATTTAACAACGGGAAGCTTGTTGTTGGAAGTAGGTGGGCACGTTAACACGCTTGACGAGGCAAAAAATGCAGCACAGCTTGTAAGCGAAACGCTTATAGCAGTGCTGGTTAGTTATTAGAGATTAGTTGTTAGGTGTTAGTTAAGTGTTCGTTAGGTGTGGTTACTCGCATAGAAGTGAAGCAATGCAGTGAATTTAAAGGGAGCCCTCTCAGTCAATCCGAGATTGACAGCTCTCCCAAAGGGAGAGCCGGGGTGGGTTAACACTTTGGGGGCAGCTCCACTTTGCCTCTCCCTTCGGGAGAGGTGGCACCGCAGTGCCGGAGAGGGCGTTTTCACGCTTAAGTTGACTGCATTGCAACAGCCGCCCCTGCTGCTTTGTGCCGCCTAAAACTTTAAATAATCGCGCCTGCATTTCTAAGCTCACTTTGCAACTTTGCAATGTCAACATTTCTTGCGCTTGTGCCGCTGTTTATGCTAAGTGCCGCGGCTGTGCCTGCCGCTTGCCCCATAGCCATGCACGAGGGCATAATTCTTGCAGAGGCATGTGCTCGCACGTCTGCCGAAATACAGCGCCCTGCAACAAGTAAGCCGTCTGTTTTTTGCGGTACAAGGCACCTGTACGGTATGTGATAATATTTATCGTCGCTTTGAATATGTGTTGCAACCCAGCCCTTGCCTTTCGGGTCGTGAATATCAATGCAATATCCGTTTCTTGATATAGCGTCATCAAATTTTCTGCCGCTTAAAACATCGTCGCCTGTCAGCGTGTATGCACCTTTAATCCTGCGCGTTTCACGCACGCCAATGCCGTTTGCAGAGTGTGTTATGTGCGCTTTTTCCATACCCTCTATATAGCCGTTAAATAGTTTCATAACTTTTTTAAGCTGCCTGCGCGCTTCAATTTCCGCGGCAGTAAGCTCGTATGGGTCTGCGCCGTTTTTCTCTGCAACGCGTATGGTGTTAACGTACGTTAGCTCGCCCTCGCGCATTGTGCCTGCCCAAATGTTGTGGTCATCGTTCGGGAAAATATTTTCGCGGCGCACAA
This sequence comes from uncultured Bacteroides sp., assembly GCA_964369785.1. Taxonomy (GTDB): domain Bacteria; phylum Bacillota; class Clostridia; order Oscillospirales; family Ruminococcaceae; genus Ruthenibacterium. The sequence goes on along the minus strand of CAYJHA010000137.1, from coordinate 2,108 downwards.
TATCGTTCCACTTTGTAAGCTTGCCGTTAACGTGCAAATTATACGCTCTATCGGCGCCCATAGGCTTTGCTACAATTGGGTTCTCACTAAAGTTTGATGTCACTTTCTCTACGTCAACATCGCCTAATTTGAACATAAGGCTCATTGCCTGGCAAAGGCCGTCCTCGGGGCGGCCGTTTTCATATTCTACGCCTGCGAAAGTGCTCACGTCAGCGTCGCCTGTTGTGTCTATAAAACATTTTGCGGTGTAAACCGTAAGGCCTGCTTTGTTTGCCACTGTTATGCTTTTAAGCGTGCCGTCCTCAAGCGCCGCACCGCACACTATTGAGTGGTAAAGCATGTCAACACCTGCCTCTAAAAGCATTTCTTCTGCCACAATTTTTACCCACTCGGGGTCAATCATAGTTATGCTGTTTAAGTGCCCGGCCGTTTCGTTCGTCATAATATGGCCAAGGCTTGCTTTTTCCTCGCACAGCCTTTGCATAAGCTCGCTAGCAACACCGCCTATAATTTGCTCGCCGTTTAAGTTAAAAAAGTCAATAAAGGGTAAGCCGCTTGCTGCCGTGCCGCCAACATATGCGTTTTTTTCTATAACAAGCGTTTTTTTGCCCATTCTTGCGGCACTTACAGCCGCCGCAATGCCTGCTGTGCCGCCGCCGCACACTATAATGTCGTAATCTGTAACCATAATGAACCCCTTTTCTTTTTTATATCATAAAAAAATCGTGTACATAATAAAGCCATGTATTAAAAAAGTTGCGAAAACGTTCAACATTATAATAACCCAACTGTATTTTATTTGCAACAGATTATTGGTGTTTTAGTGTACAATTTTCTTGCATTTTTTTGTGGATAGTTGAAAACGTGTGCAATAAATGGTAATATATAATTAAACATTTTACAAATAATTTTATGGTGCCTGCACAAGTTTATAAACAGAAAGAGAGTAGTTGAATATGAAAATTGTTGTACTTGACGGATACACTGAAAACCCGGGCGACCTTAACTGGGGCGCGTTTGAAGCAATAGGCGATGTAACTGTTTTTGACAGAACAAAGCAAGATGAAATTAAAGCGCGAATTGGCGACGCCGAGGTTGTAATTACGAACAAAACGCCGATAACACGTGAAATGATAGCAGAGTGTGCAGGCATTAAATATATTGGCTTGCTGTCTACCGGGTACAATGTTGTTGACATTGACGCCGCTAAAGAGCGCGGCATACCCGTTTGCAACGTGCCTGCTTACGGCACGCAGGCAGTGGCGCAGTTTGCAATTTCACTTTTGCTTGAAATTTGCAACAATGTGGGACACCACAGCAAAGCAGTGCACAGCGGAAAATGGAGCGCGTGCCCCGACTTTTGCTTTTGGGACTACCCGCTTATAGAGCTGCAAAACAAAACAATTGGCATAATAGGCTTTGGCAGAATTGGCCGTGCAACAGGCAAAATTGCAAAGGCAATGGGAATGAATGTGCTTGCATATAACCGCAGCGAGTGTGATGAGGGGCGTGAAATTGCAACGTATGTAGGGCTTGACGAGCTTTTGCAAAAAGCTGATGTTATTAGCTTACACTGCCCACTTTTCCCACAGACAGAGGGCATAATAAGCAAACAAACAATAGAAAAAATGAAAGATGGCGTTATAATTATAAACACATCTAGGGGCCCGCTTATTAACGAGCAAGAGCTTGCAGACGCACTTAACAGCGGCAAAGTTTATGCGGCAGGCGTTGATGTTGTTTCGTGTGAGCCGATAAACGAAAACAACCCACTGCTAAGCGCAAAAAATTGTTTTATTACGCCGCATATTGCGTGGGCGTCTATTGAGTGCCGTGAGAGAATTATGAACATTGCCGCAAATAATTTAAAAGCATTTTTAAATGGCAAAATTGAAAATGCGGTTAATATGTAGAACCGTTTTGCAAAACATTGCATTTTTGCTTATAATGTGGTAAAGTGTTAAAGTAAGGAGCTGTCGCATTAAGGTAATATTGCACAAACATATTGAAACGATTGTAGGGACAACCCTTGCGGTTGTTCGAAAAGCATTAAACATAGCGCTTATAAACGGACAGGGGCAAGCCCTGTCCCTACAATGACTTGTTTG
>CAYJHA010000136.1:1219-4766 GCA_964369785.1 uncultured Bacteroides sp. | reverse complement strand
TTTTTATAGCGGCACTGTATTAAAATACTCGCAAATTGCCTCATAGTAAATTCGCGCAGCTCTTTCACAGCCCTCGGGCGTTGCCCACTCGTCAACGTCATTTTGGCTCGACAAAAAGCACTGCTCAACTAAAACAGACGGGCAAAGCGGCTTTTCAAGCATGCCAAAACTTTTGTCGTCTTGCACTTTTGTGTCGGTGCTGTCTACTGTTTTTTTAGTGTCTCCACCATTTACATAGTATAAGTAGTGCACGCCTGTTTCACCGCGTATTGTGTGGCCTTGCTGTGCCATGCCTTGCACAATAAGCCCGGCAAAATATAGCGATTGTTCGTGATAATACCGCCCCGGCGGCGTGGCATAGCACTCAAAGCCGTGCGCGTTACTTTGCTGCGAGTCTTTATTCGCGTGTATGCTTATTAAAAGCGACGCCTTGCTTTGTGTGGCTACTGCCGCACGGTCTGTTGTAGAAACATCTTCATCATAATTGTGCGTTAAAATAGGCGTATAATTTTTGTCATTGCTCAAAAGCTCAAATAATGCATTTGATGTATTCATGCACACCTCAATTTCTTCTATAATACCGGGTGCGCCTGTGTCCATGCCGCCGTGGCCGGGGTCAATAGCTATTGTGTACGGCGCAGATGTTTGCAGTGCATAGTAATTTGCCTCTGTCGCATTGTCTAAGCTGTCTATTATGTTTGAAAACGCAATATAACCACTTACAAAAACAATGCACACTAACGTTGCAACCGAGAGCACACAGCTTATTGCAATTGCCCTGGCAAATTTACTATGCATATGAAAATACCAAACACCGTTCTTTTTTACCTTTTTTGTAAAGCGCATTAATTTGTACCCCCTATTTTATCTAGGCTTGAAAATGTATAGCCCTCTTGCTTCCAACTTTGAATAAGTTCGTCTAATATTTCGGCATTTGTTTTGCTTGTAGAATGCAGCAGAACTATTGCGCCGCTGTGCGTTCTGGGCAAAAGCTTTTCGAGTGCATACTCTTTTGACGGCTGGTTGTCAACTTCCCAGTCTACATACGCTAGGCTCCAAAAAATTGTGGTGTAGCCAAGCTCGCTTGCCCACTGCAAATTTTCCTGTGTAAACTTACCCTCCGGCGGGCGGTAAAATTTGCCCATATTTGTATTTGTAAGCGCATAAAACTCTTCTTCTAAGCCAAGCAGCTGGCTTTTAAATTCTTCTTCGCTCAATGTTGTCATGTTTGGGTGGCTGTAAGTGTGGTTGCCCACTGTGTGCCCCTCGTTTATCATCCGCTTAACAAGCTCAGTGTTTTCGTTTATATAACTGCTTACCACAAAAAACGTTGCTTTAACATTGTTCTTTTTTAGCGCGTCTAAAATTTGCGGCATGTTTCCGTTTTCGTACCCTGAATCAAATGTCAAATACAGCGTATTTTGTGCGTTATCATCAAGGTAGTACGCATTATGCGGCTCAAGCTCTTGCGAAGTGAAATTCGGCACCGGCTCTGCAATTTCGCTTTTAAAGCTTAACCCCCATGCCATACTTATGCCTGCTTGCATAGCAGGCATGCTTGCTTGTTCATAAGAATACTCTGCATTGGTTGCTTCAACGCTTGAAGCACTAAGCTCAACCATTTGCACTGCTGCATACGTACAAGCGCAAACACCGCAAATACAAAGTGTAAGCGCAAAAGCAAGCCGCGATTTCTTTTTTGAAATTAGCATAAACATTTTTTATCACCCATTAATTTATATGCACATTTAGGCTTTTGCATAACTTTGAATGAATTTTAAAAATATGTAAGTAAAAAAACTATTGACAAAACTTTGTTTTTTTTGTAGAATTATTTAGGTAGCAAAATGTTGCTAACTATTTTTAAATATATATGTAGGGGTATAGCTCAGTTGGTAGAGCAGCGGTCTCCAAAACCGCGTGCCGAGGGTTCAAATCCTTCTGCCCCTGCCAAAAGCCCTTTGCGAAAGCAAGGGGCTTTAATTTTTTCTACTTCATATTGTACAAGATATAAGGAAGGCAAAAAAATGAACATTGTTGAACAAAACCACTCATATGAAATTGACCTTGAATTCTCTTACTTTGATGAAAACGGCTACCTTACACCGTACGGCTACCAATATGTTGTTAATTGCGTTGCAGACAAACACCTTTTAATGCTTAACATGAACTTTGAAAAAAGCATTGTTTACGGTGTGTCTTGGGTTATACTTTCACTTACTGTTGATATTGTAAACCCCATTAAGGGCAGAGACAAAAAAATAATTGGTAAAACGTGGTACTCACAGCACAAAGGCCTTTTTCACCGCAGGGAAGTTCGCGTTGAAGACGAGGATGGTTTGCTTCTTTTTAACTGTGCCACATATTCTACTTTAATTGATTTAAAAACACACAGTATTTACAGAAACCGCACGTTGCCGTTTGAGCTTATGCCACCGACAGACGAGCTTATTTTAGATGCAAAGCCAACTTTTAAAGAAAAGCTTGAGTTTGAAAGCGGCGAGACGCAGAAAGTTCGCCGAAGCCACATTGACGGGCTAGGCCATGTGAACAACGGCAAGTACAGCAACTTTTGTTTCGACGCTTTTAACGATGAACAGGCAGATTTAAAGAAACTGCGCCGTATGGAAATATATTTTGTTAATGAAATGCGTTTGGGCGAAGAATTTTCAACAAATAAGCTAGTTGACGGAGACAGGCTTGTTCTTCAAGGGTATAACAAAGACACTGACAAGCCGTCTTTTTACGGTGTTTTTTATTATAATTAGTTTGTGTATGCACCGGCAAAACTCATATAAATTGTAAAGCACTGTGCAGTATAAAACCGCCACAGTGCTTTTTGTTTTTATCGCTGTAAATACATTTTCAAAAATTTCACCGTTTGTTAATAACTGATACTACAAATTATGCTATAATACGTTTTGTTATTTTAAAATGCGTTAAAATTTGAACTAAATTTTTAATTTTTATTCCATTATCAAAAAGAACGGAGTTTATAAATGAGCAAGGTTAAAAGGTTTATTAAAAAAAGGAAAGTATTGCTTATAGTTTTAGCTTTATTAATTATTATAGGTGTTATAGTTTTTAATTTTGTATCGGGCATTGCCAGCGGTGTGCAAGCGGCACTTTTTTCGCCGTCTATTTCAGAGCTGTACCCGCAAGATTTGTCTAACGTAATAATGGCTAGCGGCAATACGTCTGCAGTTGATGTTAGGGCTGTGCAGGCTGAAAATGCCTCTGCACAGGCAAGCTATAAAATTGCAAACCTTGCAATTGAAGTTGGCGACAGCGTAAACGCCGGGCAAATTTTGGCGACGCTGGACACAGAGGACGCGCTTGACAACGTTGAGAACGCTGAAGAGAGCTTAAACGATGCATACACCGCACTTTATGACGCGAGCGAGCAGGCGGCGTTTGATTTATCTGTTGCAGAGCGTGGCCTTGTAGACGCACAAAACCAGTATAATATATATAAACAAAACCATGAAGAGGACGTTGCAAACCGCAATGCGGAAATTGCGGCGGCGCAAAAGGCTTATGATGGGGC
>CAYJHA010000136.1:0-1119 GCA_964369785.1 uncultured Bacteroides sp. | reverse complement strand
ACCTTAAACACCGCAAAAGCCGGCCTGGACTCTGCCATTGCGGCATATGAAACACAAGAACGCAATGCAAGCCTACAAATAGAGAGCGCACGCGACAGCGTTGTGCGCACAACTTTAAGCGACCAATCGGTAGAGTCTGCACAAACACAAGTGGAAACAGCCGAGGACTCTCTTGAAACAGCAGAAAACGCACTTGATGATTACTATGTGCGCTCGCCCATAAGCGGCGTTGTAACAGCGCTTAATTTTGACGAGGGCGACTATTTAAGCGGTGCACTTTGCACAGTACAAAATTTAAGCAGCTTTGAAATTGTTACAACTGTTGCAAGCTATGACGTTGTTAATTTATCTGAGGGCATGAGAGCTGTTATTACGACAGACTCAACAGGCGACGTTGAAATTGCAGGCTCAATACACAGCATTTCACCCATAGCAGTTGACGAGAGCGGCAACTTTGAAATAGTAGTTCGCCTTTCAGAAAGCCACCCGAATTTACGTGCAGGCGTGCCCAGCAAAATAACATTTGTGCTTGAAGAAAATTCAAACGTTTTTGCAGTGCCAATTGACGCTGTAATGGAAGAAAACGGGCAAAAATATGTATATGTTTACGACGAGCGCCCAACACCCGAACAGCTTGCACTGGGCGAGCAAGACGGCAGACGCAGGCTAGACGTTACAACAGGCATGGAAACGGCATACCTTGTGCAAATTATAAGCGATGAATTACACGAGGGCATGCTTATATTGGACGACCCAATGGGGCTAAACATTTCCGTAGCGCAAGACCCAATGCTTCTTATGACGGGCCCAACTGAAGGCGGCAGCCCACCGGCCGGCGGTGGCGGTGGCCCTAGGGGCTAGAACGAGGCTATAATGAGGCTATAATAATGTAGGGGCGGTCATCGGCCGCCCGGAAACACGGCAATTTCACACGATGTCAATATCGGAGATTACGTTCAGGTTTGCGGTGTGGCGAGACGTCGAGGGCGCCGCCCCATACAAACCCCGTAGGCAGTAACATTACGGAGGTGTGGACAAAGTCGCCTTCGCAAAAAGCGTCGGCAAAATTGCAAAAAAAATTAATCGCTAATCTCTAACAACTAATCTCTAACAACTAAT
>CAYJHA010000135.1:0-4808 GCA_964369785.1 uncultured Bacteroides sp. | reverse complement strand
GCATTGAAGCCTACACCCCTACCCTTTCCTCTTGCCTTTTACACCTTTTGTGTTTTTCGCCCCTTTGGAACGGTTAGCACCCCTTGCACTATCTCTTTTACCACGCCTGTCATCTCTGCCACCGCCGTGTGCCCCATTAAACACGCCTGCTTTTTGCCCGTACAAAAGTTTCGGCAACAAGTCAAGCCTGCCCACACTTTCCAGCGCACTTTTAACAAGGTGCGCATTTTTAGGGTTATAATATTGTAATAAAGCGCGTTGCAAAGTTTTTTCTTTCTCTGTTTTTGCCACGTATACTTTTTCTAGCGTAAACGGGTCAAGCCCCGTGTAGTACATGCAAGTGGACACTGTGCCCGGTGTTGGGTAAAAGTCTTGCACTTGCTCAGGGCGTATGTTATTTTTGTGCAAGTACTCTGCCAATATAACGGCGTCTTTCAGTGTAGAGCCCGGGTGGCTACTCATTAAATAAGGCACCAAAAACTGCTTTTTGCCAATCGCCTTTGTTTTATCGTAAAACTTCTTCGCAAACTTGTTATATGCGTCTATATTTGGCTTGCCCATGTACTTTAATGTTATGGGGGCGCAGTGTTCGGGCGCAACTTTAAGCTGGCCGCTAACATGATTTTTTACAAGTTCATCAAAAAAAGTTTCATCGCTATCGCGCATTAAATAGTCGTAGCGTATGCCACTGCGAATAAACACTTTTTTTACCTTTTCAAGGCTTCGTACTTCGCGCAAAATTGAAGTATACTCGCTGTGGTCTACAATTAAATTTTGGCACGGCGTGGGGGCAAGGCATTTTTTGCCGCCTGTGCATATGCCTTTTGTCATTTGCTGTTTGCAACTAACTTTACGAAAATTCGCCGTAGGGCCGCCAATATCGTGAATATACCCCTTGAAACTCGGGCTTTGTGTTATAAGCTGTGCCTCGCTTACAACGCTTTTTTCACTGCGGCTTGTAACGCGCCTGCCTTGGTGCAACTGTATTGCGCAAAAATTGCACCCACCAAAACAGCCCCTGTTGTGAATTATCGAATGTTCAACCTCTTCAATTGCGCTTATGCCGCCGTATTTCTCATAGCTTGGGTGATAACGCCTTGTAAACGGCAGTGCGTACACTTCGTCAAGTTCGTTTCTTGTAAGCGGCATGGCAGGCTTATTTTGTACTAAGTATTTATCGCGCTGTTTTTGCACAATAGGCGCACCTTTTACACAGTCTTGGTTGTCTAGCTGTATGCGGCACGCTTTTGCATAAGCCGTTTTATCTTCTGCCACTTTTGCAAAAGAGCCGCACTGGGCATATGTAGGCGGAAGCTCTTCAAAGCTTGCCAAAAAACACGTGCCGTCAATGTCTTTTAACGTTGAAACATCTTCTTTTGCGGCAAGGCGTTTTGCAATTTCACGCGTTTGGCACTCTCCCATTCCGTATGTCAGCAAATCTGCACCGCTGTCGCATAAAATGCTTTGCAAAACGGTGTCGTCCCAGTAATCATAGTGGGCAAAGCGGCGAAGCGACGCCTCAAGCCCGCCTATTATAACGGGTGTTTTCGGGTACGCTTTTTTAGCCATTTCAGTATACACAGTCGTGCACCTGTCAGGGCGCTTTCCTGTTTTTTTGCCCGGTGTGTACTCGTCCTCTGCCCTGCGCTTTTTCGCAACAGAGTAATGCGCCACCATGCTGTCCACATTTCCACCGCCAATAAAAAAGCCGTAGCGTGGCACGCCGTATTCGCACATGCTCTCGTGCGTTTTAAAGTCGGGCTGTGAAATTATTCCCACCTTAAAGCCCATGCTTTCAATAACACGCGATATTATTGCCGCACCGAAAGCAGGGTGGTCAACGTAAGCGTCGCCTGTCACTACAACAAAATCAACGTATTGCCACCCTTTATCTAACATATCTTGCTTGCACAACGGCAAAAATTCACTGTACATAACTTTTTCACTCTTAACTATTACTTATTAATTTGGCATATTTCGCACTTCGAAATGTGTCGCTACTCGGGGTTATTCATCGTCATCTCAATCCACTGCTGGCGCGTAATTAAAACGGCGCGCGGTTTGCTGCCCTCATATGGGCCTACAATATGCGCTTCTTCCATCTCGTCAACAATACGTGCTGCGCGTGCATAGCCAAGCTTACAGCGGCGCTGAAGCAAACTTGTAGACGCCATGCCGGCCTCTATAACAACCTCTACCGCTGTGTTAAACATAGCATCTCGTTCATCTGATGCTCCGTCTTGCGCTGAATTTTTCTCAGGCACGGCGCATTTCTCCATGTCGGCAATCATAGTCTCGTCGTAATCAGCACTAGAGTTCTTTTTAAGGTAATTAATAACTCCGCGCATTTCGGCAGTGGAAATAAACGCACCTTGAACACGAATAGGCTTGTTTGTGCCCACGGGCATATACAGCATGTCGCCGTTGCCAAGAAGTTTTTCTGCACCGCCTGTGTCAAGAATTGTGCGGCTGTCAATTTGGCTCATAACAGAAAGGCCTATGCGGCTAGGAATGTTAGTTTTAATTCGGCCTGTAACAAAGTTTACAGACGGGCGCTGTGTTGCCGCTATTATATGCATACCTGCGGCACGTGCTTTTTGCGCAATGCGGCAAATATAGTCTTCAACTTCTTTGTCGGCAACCATCATAAGGTCTGCAAATTCGTCTATAACTATTACAATATATGGCATGGGCTCCAGCGTCTCGTCAGTTTCGCAAAGCTCGTTAAACTCTTCTATGTTGCGCACACCGTTTGCGGCAAGAAGCGTGTAGCGCTTTTCCATTTCTGCCACAGCGCTACCCAGTGCGCCTGCCGCCTTGCGCGGCTCTGTAACAACAGGCATTAAAAGGTGCGGTATGCCATTATATTGGGCAAACTCAACCATTTTAGGGTCAATAAGCATAAGGCGCAGTGTTTTTGGCGAACAGCGATAGAGTAGGCTCATAATTATGCTGTTTGTGCAAACAGATTTACCGCTGCCCGTTGTGCCGCCTATTAAAAGGTGGGGCATTTTGGCCAAATTGCCTATTATAGCGTTGCCGCTAAGGTCTTTACCCACAACAAACGTTAACGGTGCAGTTTGCGTAACAAAATCGGGGCTCTCTAAAATGCTTCTGAAACTAACAACACTGCGCACAGAATTCGGAATTTCAACGCCAACAGCCGCCTTGCCCGGCACAGGCGCCTCAATGCGAACGCTTGTTGTTGCAAGGTTTAGGGCTATATCATCTGCAAGGCTTGTAATGCGGCTTATTTTAACGCCTACAAGCGGTTGAAGCTCATATCTTGTAACGGACGGGCCTCTGCTCATGTCGAGAATTTTTGTTTGAACACCGAAACTGGACAATGTATTTACAAGAATTTCGGCCTTATTTGTTAGCTCTGCTTGAATATTGCTGTTGTCTTCAGGCGCCTGCTTATTGAAAAGGTTAATTGGCGGAAAAGCGTAGCCGTCCTCGTCGTTTGTACTTATAATTTCAGGCACAAAACTGTTGTTATTGCTTATGTTTGCCGCCTTTTGTGCAAGCATTGCAATGCTTTGCTGCATGTCGTCAGTTTTTTCAGTGTCAACGCCGGTTGCGGGCGTTTTAAGCTGTGCCTCCACAGGCGGTGCGGAAGATATGCCGGCGCCTGCGTTTTTGCCGCTTGGCATTATTGTTTTGCCTGCTTGTGGCATTTGCGGTGTCTGCATTGCTGTTTGCGCCGCCGCAACAGTGTTTGTGCGTGATATTATTGTGCCGAATTCAGCATCTTTTTTAACAAAAGCTGTTGGGTTTGTGCTTTGCGCGGCATTCATGCCAAAAGTGCCGCCGGGGCCTATATTTATGTCAGCTTGCGGCTGTGTAAGCTTTGTTGTAACATTGCTGGGGCCAAGGTCAACATCAAAATTGCCGCCCACACTGTTTTGCATTGTAATTTGTGCATCTTTATCTGCTTTGGCACACGCAAAGGCGTTAGTGTCTATTGGTGTGTTGCGCTTGTTTGCAAGTTTCATTGCCTGCAAGTTTTCCTGCTCGCTTAGCTGGTGCGTTTCAGCGGCTTTTTTCTCTTCCACATGCGCTATTTTTTGCTGTTTTGCATCAATTGTACGCTGTGCAAGCTCAGCTGAGTGCTGTTTGTATTTGCCGTGCGCCTTTGAGAACAAAACAGAAATAACGGCAAATAAATCTGCCGGGGTCTTTTTAGTTGCAAGCATTGCGGCAATTATAAGAACAATTATTATAACAATATTTGCGCCCGGCCTGCCCATTAAAGCAACCATGGGCACACCGAAAACAAGCCCCAAAACGCCTGGCCCGTGCCCCCACTCGCCTGTGCTGGCAGAGTGTAAATATTTAACTATGTCTATTATGCTTTCACTTGAAAACTCTATTTTCGAAAACACATAAAATGTGCCGCTTAAAAGTGCTACCAATAGCACAAATTTTATAACAAGTAAACCTATGCGCTTTTTCATTGCAACAAAAACAGCCGTGCAAATAACAATAGGCGCAAGCAAATATGTGCTTATGCCAAATACGCCGAATATGACGTTTTGGCGTATCCACTCCCAGCCTGTGTTGCCGCTGATGAATGTAAAAGCGAGCAGCAAAATACCCACACCGAAGATTAAAATGCTCCACTGTGCGTTTAAATTTGCCTCGTTTTGGTTTTTGCTCGCTTTTGAATTTTTTGAATTACGCGTTGTAGCGCGTGTTGTTTTGCGTTTTGTTGCCATAAAACGTTCCTTTTATTTGTTTTGTTATTAGGTGTTGTTATTTAATAAATACATTATATTATAACATAAACGGGCTGTTTTGTAAAACGG
>CAYJHA010000134.1:1807-4872 GCA_964369785.1 uncultured Bacteroides sp. | reverse complement strand
GGAGAGCCGATAGAATAAACCTTTGCCTCGCCCTTTGGGAGAGGTGGCACCGCAGTGCCGGAGAGGGCGTTTTTACGCTCAAGTTGACGGCATTGCTTGCCAAACCTATAGCCTCAAAAAATATGGCTATTTAATAATCACTTAAATTATACGGCGAAAAAATGCCCTTGCCTGTAATAACACCACTAACAAATTTCGGCGGTGTTATGTCAAAAGCAGGGTAATAGCCTTTAACATTATCACGCGTTATTTTAGTGCCCAGTGTACTTAAAACAAGCTGTGGGTCGCGCTCTTCAATTGTAACTGTGCCTATGTGTTCGTGCGCTTTGTTTGGCGTGCCTGTAACATAATAAGGTATGCCAAAATAATGTGCCGCCATTGCAATTTGAAAAGTACCAACTTTGTTTACAACGTGGCCGTCCATGCAAATTACATCTGCGGCACTTGTAAACACGTCTATATTTTTTGTTTGCATTGTGTACGCCGGCATGTTATCGGTTATAACTGTCACATCAAAGCCCATGTCTGCAATGCAGCTTGCTGTAAGGCGTGCACCTTGGCAGTATGGGCGTGTCTCAGGGCAAAAAAACTTGATGTCGGTTTTGCCTTGCTCTTTTGCGGCGCGTAGCACCATGCCTATAATTGTCTCGCCAAAGCACTGTGTCATAACACTGCCGCCCTGTGGTATTTTTTCTGCAAGTAACCTGCCTGTTTCAATATAAGTTGTATACCTTTTATTGGTGTCTTCAAGTGCTTTGTTGAAAGCGGCGTCTACAATGTCTCCCCCTCTTTCAAGTGCTGTTAGTGCCGCGTTTAGCGCATTCTCTGTGTACACTCGCATTTTTGCGGCGGTGGTAGGTCTTGCAGTGGCAATTGTCTCGCTTGCCCTTTTTAAAAACTCCACTATTTTTTCGTGCGCCATGTTGTGGCACTCGTATGCGGCAAGTGCCATGCCCATGCCTGCGGCTGTGTACGGCCCGCCACTCTGCGTTACCATATCCGTTAGCGCTTTCGCAACCTCTTCATGTGTTTTACACGTAACGTAGCTTGTTTTCATAGGGAAAATACGCCTGTCAAGTATTTTCACAGCTCCGTTTTCATACCAGGCTACATTCTCGTATTGAAGCAAAAATGCTAAATCTTTATCAGCTCTATTCATTATTAAACCCCTATTATCTGCGTTAAATTGTTTAAAAAGTTATTTGTACTATAATTATACAAAAAAAACCAAAGTGCCGCAAGAATTATGCGTAAAAAGTTGCGAAAATAGTTAAAAACAATTATAATATATCTTAATATTAGTTTTTAAAAAAAGGGGCAGTTATGGACATACATAAATTAAAACATGACATTTTGGAATATGCGCAGAGCTTGTATAAAGACAAACTAGTTGCCGCAACAAGCGGAAACATAAGTTTTTTTGACAGAGAAAATAATATTATGGCGATAACCCCCAGTAGCCAAAGCTATATGAAAATGGGCACAGAAAATATTATGATTTTGGATGCGTGCGGCAATATTATTGAGGGCGTCGGCAGGCCATCGTCAGAGTGGCAAATGCACGCTGAAATTTATAAAAGCCGAAGCGACATCAACTCTGTTGTGCACACACATTCACCTTATGCCACTGCTTTTGCCGTTTTAAACGAGGACATTCCAATTATCCTTGTGGAAATGGTGCCATATTTAAAAGGCGATTTAAAGGTGTCAAAATTTGCACTGCCCGGCACGGCAGACGTTGGCAAAGTTGCACTTGAAGTGCTTAAAAACAGAAACGCCTGCCTTCTTGCAAACCATGGTGTAGTAGCCGTTGGCGCAGATGTTGAAGAGGCATATACAGCAGCGGCGTATGCTGAAGATGTTGCGAAAATTTACGGCAAAGCTAAAACGCTAGGTGTGCCCGTAATGGTGGATAAAAAAAGCGTTGAAGCGATGAACTTAAAATATTTTGGTAAAGCTGAAATGTGATTTTTAACATAGCCAACTGTGAGGTGATAATATTTGTTTAAAAAATTAGACGAGAACAGCGCTATTAATTTTGCCAAAATGCATTTTACTGCATTTAAAAATAGCGATAACATTAAATGCACAGAATTAAGTGACGGAAACATAAATTATGTTTTTAGAGCGGAAGACATTAAAACACACGAAAGCGTTATAATTAAGCAAGCTGCTAAAAGTTTTAGAACTTCACCTGACGACCCACTTACAGACGAGCGCATTTTGTTTGAGATAGGCTCGCTAAAAAAAATTAACGAGCTTTGCCCCGGCTTTGCGCCCGAAATTTACGCTTTTAACGATGAAATGAAGTGCGCCATTATGGAAGACTGCAAAAACTACGATGTAATGCGCGCACAAATGATGACGTTTACTACGTTTGATAATTTTGGGCGAGATATTGCGGTGCTTTTGGCACGTTTGCACTTTTTCACAAGCGATTTTTACCTAAACGGCGCTGAAAAAAAAGCACTTGTAAAACAATACACTAACCCAGAACTTTGTGAAATTACAGAGCGGCTTGTTTTCACAGAGCCTTTTACAAACTGCCTAAACCGCAACTCTGTACCACAAGAGCTTGAAGAACTTGTAAAAAGCGAAATATACGAATGCGAAGAAGTAAAAAAATGTGCGGCAAAGTTAAAATACAATTTTTTAACGTCAGCACAAGCGCTTTTACACGGAGATTTGCACACAGGCTCTATATTTATCAACAGCAATAATTTTAAAGTGTTTGACTCTGAATTTGCATTTGTTGGCCCGTGCAGTTATGATATTGGGTGTATAATTGGCAATTTGTTTTTTGCCTTTGCAGCAGCAAGTGCTGCTACCGGGCACGAAATATTTGCAAACTGGGCAATTGCCACAATGGCAGACATACTTAAAACGTACAAAAAAACGTTTATTGAGCTAATAAACGCACACACGAGTGATACACTTCTAGTTGACAAATTGTTTTGCGAAAAGCATATTGACAGCGTAATTAAAGACAGCGTTGCAACGGCAGGTGTAGAAATTTTAAGGCGCACAATTACAGCTTTTAAGGTAAGCGACATAACACAATTGCC
>CAYJHA010000134.1:0-1707 GCA_964369785.1 uncultured Bacteroides sp. | reverse complement strand
GCGAAACATTGGCCCAGGCGTGCGCCTATTCTCTTCCCTATTATTGGTGGGCTTGAAAACGACGAAGTTATGATAAAAGGCAAAAAGCGCCAAATTGACAAGCATGGCTTTGTAAAAAGCACTGAATTTGAAGTTGTGCATAGCAGTGAGAATTCTGTAACATTTATAACAACTGCAAATGAGCAAACGCTTGAAAACTACCCGTTCAATTTTACACTAACAATAACATATGAGGTTGCCGGAAGCCGTCTTCTTCAAAAAATAACAACAGAAAACACAGGGCAAAGCGAAATGATTTACGCGCTTGGTTTGCACCCCGGTTTTGATTTTAGCAACTTGGGCTATAATTTTTCAGATTGCCTACTTAATTTTAACGAGGATATAACAATAAACCGCCCACGTTTAACAGACAAGTTGCAGTGGGATTTTGAAAACACTACACAGCTTGAAACAAATAATGGCATTCTACCGTTAAGCGACGAGCTATTTTTTGGAAAACCCATTGTAATAGACAATTTAACATCGAACAATATTACAGTTTTAGCAAAAAACAACAGCGAAAACAGCACAGGCGAAAACTACAAAAAAATAATTAGTTTTAAATACAAGAATTTCAAATTGTTTGGCATGTGGCACGCTGATAACTCGCCCATATTGTGCCTTGAGCCGTGGACTTCGCACGTTGCCTTTTTGCCGTATGAAAAAAGCCTTGAAGAGAACAGCACAATGTGCCGCTTAACAGCGGGAGAGCAACATTTTTATGAGACACAGACGGTGTTTTATTAAGTGTTATAATAAGGCGGTCGCAATAGTATACATTGCGACCGCCTTGTTATATATAATAGTGAAACATAATAAAATTTAAGCTGTAACTGCTGTGTTTATTCTGTGGTTTAATTCCTCGTATTCGAATTCTTCTTTGTCTTCACCGTAACTTAGAATTATTCCCAAAGCAATTGCTACAACGCCTATTATTGCAAATATTACGCTGTAATTGTCGAATATGCCCATCGGCTGTGTGAAGTCTTGCGTAAATATAAGCAATATAATGCTTGACACTGCTAAAATTGCGCTTAGTGCTACAACTGTACGCTGTTTGCGGTGTAGTTTTTTGCGCTCTGCTACGCTTTCTTTTACCTCTTCGTCTTTCCTTGTGCTGCTGCGTTTAATATTTATTATGTAAGCCGCGAAGAGTGCTACACAAAGTAGCGTCATTAATAGGTCGAACAAGCTCCATGCTACGCCCGGGGCCGCTGCTGCAAGCGGTACGCCGCCGTCAGTTATTATTGTGCTACTTACTTCTTGCCCCGAGTACACCACTGTAACTTCGTGCTCGCCGTCACTAATTCCCTCAAATGCTTCTGGGAAAATTGTAACTGTTCCGTCACCTGACTCATAAAGAGTGCTGTCAATAGACTCACCGTTTATTAATACGTCACTCGGTGTTTCGCCCGGCACAAATGTCTCTATATTGACATCGCCGTCCGGTGTAACTTCTACATTCGGGCCTGTGCCGCTTCCGCCGCCTGTGCCGCCTGTGCCGCTTCCGCCGTCACCTGTGCCTGTGCCGCCGCCTGTTGCGCCATTTCCTCCGCCACCGCCGGTACCTGTGTCCTCGTCAGTGTCACTATCGTCTTCATCGTCAGTGCCTGTTTCGGCGTCAGTATCATCATCACCGCCCGTGCCTGTGTCTCCACCTCCGCCTGT
>CAYJHA010000133.1:0-5093 GCA_964369785.1 uncultured Bacteroides sp. | reverse complement strand
CCACAAGCTGCGAAAGTCATTACGATTGTAAGTGCGAGAATTAAACTAAGTACTCTTTTTAACATTAAATTACCTCCTAAAGTAATTGCTTTGTGTGACTATTGTACACAGTAATTGCGCCAATTAAAATAGATAAAATTAACAATTTTTGTGCTATTTATATAAATTGTGTTCTAACTGTGTAAACAATGTTAACGCGGCATGTACTTTTTGTATGTTATTTGTGCTTTTTTATGTTTATTTGTGCTTTTTTAATATAGCAAAGTTGCAAACAAGCATTTCAAGTGGTATAATACTACTAATATAGTATACTAACAAGTGTTATGGGGGGAGAGTATATGAAATTAAGAACAAAAATATTCATTATATTTCTTTCTTTATTCTTTATACTCTCTGTTCTTGTTGGTTTATTATCTTTTATTACAGCCAACAGAATTATTATAGACAATTACACAACAAAAGTTGAAGAGAACCTTGACTATGTTTATAACTCAACTTCTCAGCGCATTGTACATTTAAACGAAGCGTTAAATTACCTTATAGGCTCTGATGCTTTGCGAAGTAGAATGACAGTTGACGAAAGCAGCCACACTCAATATGAGATAGTTACAGCCGACACAGAGCTTAATATGTTTTTAAGCAACTTTGTCAACTTCGATTTTTTCCAAAGCATAAACAACATTTATATATTCAACACTTCAGGCCAGGATTATTACGGCTCTGTCGGTTTTATAAGCGAATATCAACGGGAAGTGTACAAAAAAATGGCACTTGCCACAGCATATGACACAAACAACAAATTGCAGTATGTGGAACATTATAATGATTTTGATTTTTTAGAGAGCAGTTATGTAAACTTGCGCTTTTTCAAGCCCGTTTATGATATGGGTGAACTTTATGCCTATTTTTTTATAGACATTGACTCAAGCTATTTTTTAGACCTTTTCAGCGCCGTCAACTTAGAAGCTGACACGGCACTTTATATGATAGACTCGAATAATAAAATTTTACAGTCAAGCATAAGCGATGAGGTTGGTGAACTTTTCAAGTACCCCTCTGAAGACTCTATTGTGAGCGAGCGATATTTAAATGAATTTGGCTGGACAATTATTTCTGTTACACCAAGCAGCATTGTAACTGCCGACACATACACCATTTTAACACAGGCGCTTGCAGTTACTGCTTTTCTTATAATAATAGCCGGCATACTTATATTTATTATTGTAAACAGAATGACAGCACCTATTAAAATGTTAATGCGCGGCATTGAAAAAGTGCGAGCAGGTAACTTAAACGTGTTTGTTAAAAAAACTTCAACTGACGAAATAGGCGAAATGACAGAAACATTTAACACTATGGTTTCTGATTTAAACCTACTTGTAAGCCAAAAAATACAGTACATGAAAGAATTTAACGACGCGCAATATAAAGTGTTGCAGTCTCAAATAAACCCGCATTTTATATACAACACATTAAACACGGTAAAGTTTATGGCAGGCGTGCAAAATGCCACAAACATCTCAAACATGGTAGATTTAATATCAGACTTATTGCGCCTTTCAAGCCACACCACAGGGCAGTTTGTGCCGCTTAAGCAAGAGCTTTTAATTGTTGAAACGTATATAAAAATTCAGCAAATTCGATATAATTACAAATTTAAATATACAATTAACGTAAACGATGAGAGTAATAAAACCATTGTGCCCAAATTTATTGTAGAGCCACTTGTGGAGAACGCAATTTTCCACGGTATAGAGCCTAAAAAAGGGCTTGGGATGTTAAATATAGATTGCTGCACAAATAATAATATATTGCACATAACTGTTAGCGACAACGGCATTGGAATGACCGCCGATAAAATTACTACAATATTAAACAACAAAACAACAGATACTAACGGCCTTAACGGCATAGGCTTGCCGAATGTTAACAACAGGCTTATACTTTTATTTGGCAAACAGCACGCTTTAAAAATTGAAAGCGAACAAGGCGTTGGCACAAAAATGTTTATAACACTGCCCACAGCGCATGATTACGAATAGGAGGCTAGCTATGTATAACTTGCTTATTGTAGATGATGAGATTATTAGCCAGCTTGGAATTATGAACATGGTAAACTGGCAAGAGCACGGTTTCAAGCTTACTTCAAAAGCAAAAAACGGGCAAGAGGCCTTAGAAATTCTTGAAACAACAAATGTAGATTTAATTATTACAGATGTAAATATGCCAATAATGACAGGCATTGAGCTTATGCGTGAGTGCAAAAAGCTATACCCCGACGTACTTTTTATTCTTTTAAGCTCGCATGATGACTATGACTACGTGCGTGAGGGCTTGCAACTTGGCGCACTTGATTATTTTCTAAAAATAAGCTTAACGCCTGAGGCCATTTTAGCTTGCATTGAAAAGGTAAAAAAAGCGCTTTTAAGCTCTTACAAAGAAAAAGGCGAGCCCACAAAAATAGGCTCGTTTGAGTTAACTACTTTGCGTGCTGCCCTAATAAAAAACTTTATGTTTAACAGAATTGAAAATATAAATTACTTCTTGCAAAAATGCGAAGAATACAAAATGCAAATGCCTTTTGACAAATACTGTGTTGTTTCTTACACGTTCGAGCAACGGGAAATTGCTCAAAATTCTGAGCTTTCCACAATGATATTTTCAATTACAAATGATATTTTACGAGATTTTGAGTATGGCTACCCATGCGAAACCAGCCTTGGCGAAATATCTATACTTCTGAATTTCGAAGACAACAGCAAGCTTTCAAGCATTGACGATTTGCTGGAGCGCATTGTTTTATTTGTAGACAGCTACTTAAACCAAAAAACAAATATTTACATAAGTGATGTTGTAAACCGTGTGGAAGACATACCCCTTGCATATTTGCAAGTTTGCCAAACACGTCAATTTCAAAACCTAGACAACGAGGGAATTAACCGTTACAGTGACATAATAGGCATTGAACACGCAAAGCAAGAGCATGATATTGACAAGTTTGTTTTAGAGTTTGAAAAATGTAAAAGTGGCATTCTGCAAGATTTTATTAATATTTTTGATGAAACAATTAAATATATTAACAGCGTAAAATTCATAGACAATAAAAAAATATTATATTTTATAAAAAGTATAATAAGAATAAGCTATGAATATTGCGAAAACACATGCAATAAACATATTGACCTGCCCTATATAGATATAGATAACGAAAGCCTTTCAAAATTGCTTACCTCGAAGAATAATATTATTAAAATATTGCTACAATTGAAAGAATCATTAATGAGCTTAGAGGAAGAAAACGACAACAACTACATAATTCGCAGCACAAAACAGTTTATACAAAGTAATTACAGCAAAAAAATAACCATAAAAGAAATAGCCGACGAATTAAATGTGTCGCACCCATATTTAAGCTCTCTTTTCAAAAAGCAAACTAATACTTCAATTAAAGAATACTTGCTTCAAGTTCAAATGCAAAAGGCGAAAGATTTGCTTAAAACCACAACCGAATTTGTATCTAGCATTGCAATTCAAGTGGGCTACGACAATGAGTATCAGTTCTCGAAAATTTTTAAGCAAAAAACAGGCATGACACCTACGCAGTATAGGAACATGCAGTAGGGGCAGTTATTCTATCGCAATGTGCCGAATCATCAACGCACCACTCTCACACATGCGCCCATCACTGGCACCACCTGTGCAAATGCTAAACCTTTTTAAGCGCTTATTTTTAAAATTAACCGGCAGCTCATATGCAATATATTCTGTGCTGTTCTTTTTAATGTCCACTTTAATTGTATGCTCGTTTTCAATTATTCGCTCAGAATTTTTAAACCAATTCGGTGTGTCAATATCGTCGTGCTCAATCACTAATTCTAAACAATTTAAACTGCTTTCATTTTTCACGGTGATATTTATTTTTTTTGCGCCGTCTAGTATAAGCCCCGGCCAAATACTACTTTGAACGCGGCACTTGTGCTTTGTTGTTTCTATTTGCAAGCACTCGCCCTCAAGCCATGTTACACTTCCGCCGCCATTTGTGCCGTCTAAATGAAAGCCCCATTGTGATATTGAAAAATCCCATGTTTTTTCGCACAAGTTGTGTGTTTTCGGCTTTTTTATAGTGCCGTCATTGTTAAACTCAATTTTAACAAGTTCCACGCCCCTGTAAAAATGGCTTGTTTCGGGGAATTCGCTAACCATGTACCATTCATCTTCCCAAACGAAGAAGTCATTGTGCTCGCTACAACCGGGGTTGTATGCGCCTAAATATTTATATGGACCTTCCAATTTTTGCGAAATGGCATATTTGCCGCCCCACACTAGGTAATATGTGCCGTTTCTTTTAAATATGCTCGGCTTATCGTCAGTTTCAACTTCCCTACCCTCTTCATCGTATATATTAATCATTTTGGGCTTTGTTTTAAGTGTAAGTAAATTATCGGCTAGTGTTGCAATATAATAATGCTTTACCCCAACAATTATGTAATGCTTGCCGCCGTCGTAAATAACGGCAGGGTCGTACGGTGGCACTGCGTTTAAAATTTCGCTGTCAATAAGCGGTTTTTTAAGCACATCAATATACGGCCCGTTTGGTTTATCTGCCACAAGCACACCCGTGCTGTAATTTTTGTTAGAAAAGAACCAATAGTACTTATTATTATGCTTTTTCAAGTTTCCTGCCCAGCAATTCGGCTCATCGCCTATATAAGTATCTGTCGGCAAAATTTCGCCAATTTTCTTAAAATCTTTTAAGTTGTCACTTTCTAAAATCACCCATTTATCCATGCGCCATGTGTCTTTTGTAAAGGGGCTCTCGTCGTGCCCGCAAATTACATATAATTTACCGTTTTCCACAAGCGCATGTGGGTCTGCAAGGCCGTTTCCGGCAAATATAGTATTTGTTGTTAGCATAAAAGCAACCCCCATTTTTATTTATGTTATTTATAGAATATATTATTTGAAACGATAATGCAAGGAGTTTATAATGCTAAAAGTATGCATACAATATTTAACTAAAGAGCAATGCGAACATAAAATTAGCCTATTTCCTAACGTTGAGTTCAGTTTTAACAAAGAAGATATTTACAAAA
>CAYJHA010000132.1:0-5197 GCA_964369785.1 uncultured Bacteroides sp. | reverse complement strand
TTGCGATGAAGAAGCTGTTGATAAAAACATTAAAGCAATAGGCGAAAAATATGGAACTATTGATGTATTGGTTAATAATGCCGGTGGGCTAGGCGGCCGCTCTCGCTTTGAAGTGATGGAAACATCGTTTTATCGCAATGTGCTTGCACTAAATTTAGATAGCGCATTTTTTGCAACAAGGGCTGCCATTCCTTACCTAAAGAAAAGCGATAGCGCAAGTGTAATTAACTTTGCTTCTAATGCAGCTTGGAATGCAGGCGGCCCGGGGGCCGGCGTTTACGGTATTTCTAAAGGTGCTGTTTTGTTGCTAACAAGAGCGTTGGCTAAAGATTTAGCAGAATATAACATTCGTGTAAATGCTGTTAGCCCGGGCACTATTGATACTGACTTCCACTCTGCAATAAAACAAACTAATCCTGCTGTTTTTGAATCTTGGAAAAATAATATTTTGCTAAAAAGGCTTGGCACACCGCAAGAAGTTGCGAATACAATTGCGTTTTTAGTAAGTGAAAAAGCTTCATTTATTACAGGTGAAGTTATTCAAGTAAATGGTGGGCAAGATTTATTATAATAAATGCGGGCATATAAAACTGCATTAAATAATAAGGCGAAATAATAGCCGGCAGGGCAACATGTTTTTGTATTCATGTTGGCCAGCCGGCTATTATATTTAACAATTTAAGTTAGTTTAAAGTAGCATTGCTTTTTGCGGCAATAATTTTTTGGCACACGGGTATTAAACAGCACCCAATTGCATTGCCAACAGCACAAATAATTGTAAAAACAACTGTTTTTTGCCCCCACGCGTTTGCAAGCGAAATGTAAAACATATTTGCCACAACGTGTTCAAATTTTGCAACAATAAAAACTGTAATGGGCAAAATTATTATTAAAGCCCTGCCAAAATCGTCTTTTTGCAATTTATAGCCTAAAACGGCAATGCTCATTAATATGCCACAGAAAATTGCCAAAACAAAGCTTTCAATATAAGTATGTGCAAGTTTTGAACTAAGGGCTTGCTGTGCTTTTTCTACAATTTGTAAGCCGCACAGCCTTAAAGCATAACCTGTTATAGCTGTGCCTATTAAATTGCCGGCAAATGCAATGGCTGTTATAGGTAAATTAATTTTTACACTTTCAGGTAAATAGCAGCATTTACCTGTGTATAAGTTCCAACCAAACATATAAATTGTAATTAGCCCAATGCCAAATAAAACTCCGCCTAAAGCACTGTTTTCGACACTTAAATATGCCGTTGCAGCAATAGAAATTGCCATGCCGGCAAGAATACTTTTTAGTAAATTAATTTTATACATATTTTACCTTTAGTTTTTTATGTTTTTTTGCAGCTCTTGTTTCATGCCTTTAACAATAATATTAAGCGCGTCTGCGGCCTGTTGTGAAGAAGTTGCCTCAACGCCCTCCAGTGGGTACACCATGTTTAATTGCTTGTATTTATCCACAGCCATTGTGTGGTAGGGCAATATATCTAGCGCTTTTATGGTTTTAAGCTGTGCTAAAAAAGCACCAAGTTTCAGCAAATATTCGTCTTTCAGCGTAATATTTTCTATTACAACATGCCTTATCCAAACAGGCTTTTCTATTCTAGATAAATATTTTGCAAATTCTAATATATTATCGTTTTTTGCACCCGTCATAAGCTCATGTTGCAATGGGTCTATGTGCTTTATGTCAAGAAGCACAAGGTCTGTATACTGCATAAGCTCATCAAACTTCTTAGTGTTTTCTTTGTTGAATGTCACACCCGACGTATCAATGCAAGTGTGTACATTAAGCTTTTTAAACGCTTTAAAAAGCTGCGTAGTAAACTCAATTTGCAACAAAGGCTCGCCGCCTGTAAGCGTTACGCCGCCTTTTGTAAACGTTTTTGTCTTCTCGAATTTTGCCAATATTTCGGGCACTGTCATAACAGTGCCCGTATTTATTTGCCATGTGTCAGGGTTATGGCAATAACTGCACCGCAAAGGGCACCCTTGCATAAAAACAACCATTCTTATGCCGGGGCCGTCAACTGTGCCAAAAGAATCTATTGAATGTACATAACCCTTCATATTTTTCCCTTTGCAAATAGCTTTGTTTATATCTTCGAGTGGAAAGTGCGTGATATAATATCGTCTTGCTGTTCTTTGTTAAGTTTTACAAAATTTACAGCATAGCCTGAAACCCTAACTGTAAGCTGAGGGTAATTTTCAGGGTGCTTTTGTGCGTCAAGCAATGTTTCTTTTGTAAAAACGTTTACGTTTAAGTGGTGCCCGCCCATTTGTGTATATCCATCAAGTAAAGATACTAAATTGTCTATTTGTTTTTCACTTATTTCGCTCATTTTTAATTCTCCTTTTTAGCAAATTAATCTTCTTCTATAATTTCATTAGGCTGTTTGCATGCCATATTTGCACACTCGCAGTTAAAATCGTCCATAGTTTGAACAACAAGGTTGTCTATATTAAAGTCTCCCATAAACACCCTGTCATCTTTTCCAAGCGCACCCGGCACAATAGAGAATGTGTCTGATATACCGTCCAGCGCATCTTCAAACGGCAGCTTTGCAACAGATGCTAGCGAGGCCGCCGCGCCGCTTGTGTCTCTTCCGTGCATTGGGTTTGCACCCGGTGCAAAAGGCACGCCTGCTTTTCTTCCGTCGGGTGTAGAGCCTGTTTTTTTGCCATAAACAACATTAGATGTTATTGTTAAAATAGACATTGTAGGTATACTATCTCTGTAAGTGTGATGCCTTCTTATTTTCTCCATAAACTTACGTACTATGTCTATTGCAATTTTGTCAACTCTATCGTCGTTGTTGCCGTATTTTGGGTAGTCGCCTATAACTTCATAGTCAACCGCAAGGCCAACCTCGTTGCGCAGCACTTTTACCTTTGCGTGCTTAATTGCGCTTAAAGAATCCGCTATAACCGAAAGGCCGGCAATTCCCGTTGCAAAATAGCGCTTAACTTCTCTGTCGTGAAGTGCCATTTGCACGCGCTCGTAGCAATATTTGTCGTGCATATAATGTATTATATTAAGTGCACTTACATAAACGCCGGCAAGCCACTCAAGCATGTCGTCATATTTTTGCATAACGTCGTCATACTCAAGATAATCGCCTGTAATTGCCCTGTAATTTGGGCCAATTTGCATGTTAAGTTTTTCGTCTACACCGCCGTTAATGGCGTAAAGCAAACACTTTGCAAGGTTTGCACGTGCGCCGAAAAACTGCATTTCTTTGCCAACTTTCATAGATGAAACACAGCACGCAATTGCATAGTCATGCCCGTGAACAGCTCTCATTAATTCGTCGTTCTCGTATTGAATAGACGAAGTTTTAATGCTCATTTTTGCACAGTATTTTTTAAAGTTTGAAGGCAAGCGTGAAGACCATAGAACTGTTAAGTTCGGCTCCGGTGCAGGGCCAAGGTTTGTAAGCGTGTGCAAAAACCTAAACGAAGTTTTTGTAACCATGTGCCTGCCATCAACAGTCATGCCGGCAATAGACTCAGTTACCCATGTAGGGTCGCCCGAAAATAGCGTGTTATATTCATGCGTACGTGCAAATTTAACAAGGCGTAGTTTCATAACAAAATGGTCTATATATTCTTGCACTTGCTCTTCAGTGCACACGCCACGCTCTAAATCTCTTGCAATATAAATGTCTAGAAAAGTAGAAACACGCCCAAGGCTCATTGCGGCGCCGTTTTGCTCTTTTATTGTTGCAAGGTAGCCAAAATATATCCACTGAATGGCCTCTTGTGCGTTTGATGCAGGCAGAGAAATGTCATAGCCATAGCTTTGAGCCATTTCTTTAATTTCGCCAAGCGCCCTAATTTGCTCTGCAAGTTCTTCGCGCAAGCGTATGTTGTTTTCTGTCATTCTGAAAGGCGCGGTTTTTAACTGCTCTTTTTTATCTGTAACAAGCATGTCTATACCATAAAGTGCAACACGCCTGTAATCACCTATAATTCTACCACGTCCGTACGCATCGGGCAAGCCCGTTATTATGGCAGATTTACGTGCAAGTTTTATCTCGTCTGTATAAACATCAAAAACACCGTCGTTATGTGTTTTTCTGTACTTTGTAAATATGTTCTTAATGTCTTCGGATATTTCATATCCGTACTGCTTGCAGGCATTGCTTGCCGTTCTTATGCCACCAAAAGGCTGTAAGCTACGCTTGAAAAGCTTATCTGTTTGAAAGCCTACAATCTTTTCTTCGTCTTTATTTAAATAGCACGGCCCGTGCGAAGTTACAGTAGATACAATGTCTGTATCCATGTCTAAAACTCCGCCTTTTTCTTGCTCTTCACCGTTTAGCTTAACTACTTTTGCCCATAAATTTTTTGTAGCCTGTGTTGCAGGCGCCAAAAAAGTGTCGTCCCCATCATATTGGGCGAAATTCAACGTAATAAAATCGCTTACGTCTATTGCAACATCGCTCCATTTACCGGCTGTAAAACCATCCCAGTTTTTTGAAAATTTAAATTCCATTTATATCCCTTTATCCTTTCGTTTTGTATCAAATATATAAATTCTTGGCATAACAAATTTAGTTATTCACAAATTAACTTATACATTAATTATTTACTTAAAACTTGCTTTGTATGCGCTAATTTGTGCATTTAATTAGCTGTTAAAATATTAACAAAGTCTACATTCTTATGCTACCATATTTAAAGTGTTTTGTCAATAATTGCACATAAGAAAATAGTAATAATTACTAATAATAAATTAATAAAATATGGCTTTAAAAGCGGAAAATGTTGCAATTATTTGCAAAGTTAGTTAGTATTGGCTAACTTTGTTTGCCTATTTTATACTTTATGCTGAATTTTAAAAAAATTCTACAATTTATCAAATATATCTTTTATTTCATCTACACTAATTTTACTGCTTGCTCTGTCAAAGCTCAATATTCCATTAATTTCCTGCTCAACATCGGAAAGTTGTGTGTAAATACAAGCACAAAGTCCCTCTTTTTTAGCAGGTATTATTTCGTTATTATACAAATTCCTTACAGCGTTAACAAAGTCCTGCCTTGTTTGTAAATTTTTATAACTAAAGGCTCTTTTCGTATGTTTTGCATCGCTTTCTTTGTAGGCATAGCCGCCAAATTCGCTTAAAATAACAGCCCTGTTTAATTTGTCTTTTTTATGCTTGTATTTCCTAAAATAAACATGCAAGCTTT
>CAYJHA010000131.1:0-5203 GCA_964369785.1 uncultured Bacteroides sp. | reverse complement strand
AAATAGTTGGATGGTGACGTCCTGTGAAAATAGGTAGATGCCGGCTTTTTCTTTTGTTTTTTAGAACTTAGAAATTAGAACCCAAGAACCTAGAATTAAATTTATAGGTTCTTGGGTTCTTTTTTATTTACAATCGGGCGTAAAATTCGGGCGGTCACATAGGACCGCCCCTACAAATACGCACCATATAATGAATACACACAACGCAAAATAATAATTAATAAATATAATTTCAATATAGCAAAACAGTTGATTAAAAACAAAAAAAGTAGTATAATATAAGCCATATGTCTGCAATTTGTTCAAGGTGGTGTTCTTAGGTGCAAAACAACAGAAATTTAAGCGAAAAAGAACGCTACGAACAGCGCAAAAAGATGCATGAGCGCCGCCGCCAAATACAGCGTGCGCGAAAGATTTTTTTTATAGGCTCATTTATAGCTATTTTAATTTTGGCCGGGCTTATTACGCTTTTAATTAACCTTATTTTTGGTGAAAGCGGCGATAATACAAATGCGGTTACAAGCGCAGGTGTAAGCGACACCGCCGAGAGTACAGGTGCTGAACAAAACACGCCAAGCACTGGCGAAAATAGCGCCGCAAACGAACAGCAAGCAAACAGCGGTGAAAACACGGGTGATACAGCAAACGGCGAGGGCGACACAAGTGCTGATAACTCACAAGCACAAGAAGACGTGCAAAATGAAACTGCACAAGCTGCTGTTTCAGGGGTGCTAGCGCCTTATAACAGCAGTGAAATTACATACACCGTGCCAAATGCCGAAATTATGAGCTGTGCCGCAAACGGCAGAGTAACAGCCGACTATTTTGCAAACGTTACGTTTATAGGCGACTCACTGCTTCAAAATTTAAAACTTAAGTTTTCCGGCACATATTCAGCGCATTACCTTGCATATTATAATGTTGAGCCGGCAGATTTACTTAGCGGCAACGTTACAACTATGGGCGGCCCTGCAGTTGTTGCGCTTGATGACATTACAGCGAATGAGAGAAAAAACATATATATACAGCTTGGGGCAGATGCACTGAACAGCGCAAGTGATGAAGAATTTTTGCAAGGCTATGAGGAACTTTTAACTACATTGAAAGAAACCTTAAGCGAGGGCACTATATTTTATATACAAGCTATTGCGCCTGTATCATATGAAAAATCACAACAGAGCGACAGTTTTTCAAACGAGAGAATAAGAAGCCTTAACGATGCGCTTGCGCTTATAGCTTACGAGCATGACGTTAACTTTTTAAACATATACACAGCACTTGCCAATGAAAACGGAGATTTGCGCACAGATTATTCAAGCGGAAGCGGCGGAATACAGCTAAACGAGCAGGGAAGCACGGCTTGGCTTGAATATATAATAACGCACACAGCTTACGAGAGCGGCGGCCCATATGAGGCAGGCGCACCTTACATAGTTGCTTAATAATAATTGCACAAACTTTTAAATTACGTCTACTCCGTTTTGAGGTGAGTTCGGATACTGAACGGCGTGGCTAGCTAACTACACAATAAGTTAAAAAGAGAGAGGGACTACTTTGACAGAATATAACCACTACAAAGCCATACGAATACGAAAGAAAATAATACGTATTTTAATTTTACTTGTACTTATGGTGCTAATAATTGCCTCTGTTGGGGCGCTTGCATACGTTACAGGGCGCCTTTTAACAGGCCAGCCCCTATTTGACGAAATGCTTATAGAGTATGGCATACCCGAGGCACTTATTACTGAGCTTGATGCCACCGAGGCCGAACAAGACACGGAGCTTCAAGAAGACACGCTTTTAGAAGAAGAAATAGTAAACCTTTGGAATATGAGCGCACCTGTTGCGTCCACATTGTCGTACGAGACAGTGGGCGTTGATGACAGGCTGTTTGCACTGCCGCAAAACGGAAAGGTGAGCCTTGACTTCTTCACAACGGCGATGTTTGTGGGCGACTCTCTCTCTCAAGGGTTTGATGTTTATGCCAGCTCTTTAGATATAACGCCCATAGCAGCGGCGTTTAAAGGCGCAACGCCACAGGGCTTTGTTGAAAACAGAACAGCTGAAATTAGAACAGGCACAAGCCTTGCTATGTGGGACCATGTAGTGGCGCAAACACCTGACACAATTTATGTTTGCATAGGCGCAAACGCACTTGTTGCAACAGACGACGACGCGGCGTTTTTGCACTACTACGGCCAAATGTTGGACGCACTTCGCACGCAGTTCCCCACATTGCCAATTTACGTTATGGCCATACCGCCTGTAACCGATTGGGCAGAGGCCGCACGCTCTCGCCTTGCTAACTCAAGGATAGACAGCCTTAACGATGCAATTTCATTGATGTCTATTGAAAGAGGTATGTATTACCTAAATATACAAGAAGTGCTTGAAGACGAAAACGGCTATTTGCGTGAAGATATAGCTAGCAGTAATGATGGGCTGCACTTGAAAGACTCAACAGGCTATACAGAGTGGCTTGACTACCTTGCAACACACACAGCATACAGCCCTTTTAACGCACAGTTTTTGATAGAGCCTTATGGAGCATAATTTTAAGAGGAATTTTTTGTGGAACACCGCAGGCTCGCTTATATACTTTTTTGCCCAATGGGTTTTCACAATTCTTGTGTGGCGTGTTTCTAGTGGTGAGGCGGCGTTTGAAAACGCAGGGCTTTTAACACTGGCAACAACAATAACAAACGTGTTTTTGTCCATAGCTTCTTACGGCATGTACAACTACCACGTGTCAGACATTAAAAATAAATACAGCAACACGGTTTATATAAAAAGCCGCGATATAACGTGCTTTGCCGCCGTAATTTTGTGTATTGTATATACGCTGGCAACGGGCAGTTTAGGCGCGGCTTATTCGGTTTTTCAAGTGGCATGCATAATGTTTATGCTTGGCTTTAGAATGGTAGAGAGCAAAACCGACGTTTACAACGCCATATATCAGCGCGGCGAACGGCTGGACATTGTTGGCAAAACGTATGCGGCACGCGGCATTATTTCGCTTGTTTGCTTTGTTGCGGTGCTGTATTTTACGCAAAACATGGCGGCAACGCTTTTTGTTATGCTTTTAGTAAACGTGCTTTTTTTCTTTGCGTACACAAAAAGAAATATAAAAGGCTTTTATAATAAAGAAAAGGTAGGTTCAGGCTACAATGCGGTTTTTGCGCTTTTAATAGAGTGCGCACCGCTTGCCGTTTACAGCTTTTTAAACACAACCACAACGTCTATACCGCGCATTGTGCTAGAGCGTATGCACGGCAGTGAACTTTTGGGCACATACGGAAGCGTAACGGCGCCCGTGCTTCTTTTGCAAGTGGGCGCAACATATTTATTTACGCCGTTTATTACAATGTTTGCGAAAAATTATGCCGATAAAAACAAAGACGGCTTTTATAGGGCTATTAAATATGTGCTTTTAATTATAGGCGCACTTTTGCCTTTGGGCATACTTGTTGCTGTTTTTATTGGCCCGTTTGGCCTGCGCGTTTTTGTAAGCGAAGAGCTTGTACAGTACAGCTACCTTTTAAGCCCTATGGTTGTTTCGGCTGTTTTAACGGCGCTTGTGCTGTTTTTTAGCATGGTGCTTACTGTTATGCGCCAAATGAAACAGCTTATAATTTGCAATGTGCTTGCAATTGCACTGTCGCTTGCAGTAAGTGTGCCGCTTATAAACATGTTTAATATGCAGGGCGTTACACTTGCGTGTGTGGCGGCGCTTTCGGTGCAGTGTGCGGCGCAAGCTGTGTTTGTTGTTTTAGGTGCAAGAAAACATTTTTCGCAAGGCAAAACAGGTGTTGACGCTTAATTTTAACTATTAAAAACACAAAAAGTAATATTTAAGCCGTAATTTCATAAAATATACAATAAAGTGAGTAAAAAATTGTTGAAATGTGTTGCAAAAGTCGTTAGAATTGTGTAAAATAGAGTACAGAAACTAAATGTATTTGTGAAAAATAACAATAATGCATTACAGAAGTGTGGTGCAGAACGGAGACTTATATGGCAAATAGAGTTTTTCAAAGTGTATTGCACCAGATGAAAGACGCAATAGGGCGAACTGTTGGCGTTGTGGACGAAACGGGAACAATTATTGCTTGCTCGAACCTGAACATAATTGGTGAAGTAAAAGCAGGTGTTTCAACGGACAGGCTTTCAGGCGAGAGCTTTACAATTGAGGGCTTTACGTTTAATATTTTTTCATCTAATAAATATAACGACTACGCCGCTTTTGTTGAGGGTGTTGATGAAATGGCGCGCAGCTATTCAAAATTGCTTGCAATTTCACTTCAAAACATAAAACAATATCACGATGAAAAATTTGATAAGTCTAGCTTTATTAAAAACGTTGTGCTGGACAATATTTTGCCGGGCGACATATATGCAAAAGCGCGTGAGCTTCACTTTACAACAGACGTTATGCGTGTTGTTTTGCTTATACGTGTTACAAGCGGCAGCGATATTTCGGCTTACGATGTTGTTAGCGGCCTTTTCCCAGACAAGCAGAAAGACTTTGTTTTTAACATAAGCGAAAACGACACAGTGCTTGTTAAAGAGATTAAGCGCAGCACAGACAACGAGCACATTACAAAACTTGCAACAAGCATTGTAGACACGCTTAACAGCGAGCATTATATAAAATCTGTTGTTGGTATAGGCACGCCGATACCAAACGTGAAAGACCTTGCAACAAGCTTTAAAGAGGCGCAAATTGCACTTGAAGTGGGCAAAGTTTTCGACACAGACCACGCTATTATTAACTACGACAATTTGGGCATTGCACGGCTTATTTACCAGCTTCCCACAACGCTGTGCGACATGTTCTTGCGTGAAGTGTTCAAGCAGGGCGGAATAGAGAGCCTTGACTCTGAGACGCTGTTTACAATACAGCGGTTCTTTGAAAACAACCTCAATGTATCAGAAACAAGCAGAGGCCTGTTTGTACACAGAAACACACTTGTTTACCGCCTTGAGAAGATTAAAAAGCTAACAGGGCTTGATTTAAGAGAGTTTGACGACGCTATTGTGTTTAAAGTTGCACTAATGGTTAAAAAATACCTCAATGCAAACCCTGCGAAATATTAAATAATATTAGATAGTGTGGACATGAGTTGAACTGAGTAGATTTTGAGCGATTTTTTTGCTCTACAAGGAAGAAAAATGAAACACTCCTTGATGGAATGTGAAT
>CAYJHA010000130.1:0-5229 GCA_964369785.1 uncultured Bacteroides sp. | reverse complement strand
CGCAGTGAAGACAACACAACAGAAGAATATGATTTAATTAAGTTTATGCGTTCCAACCAAGGCACGTGTATAAACCAGCGCCCAATTGTAAGCAAGGGCGACAAAGTTACAAAAGATGAAGTTATAGCAGACGGCCCAGCAACCAAAAACGGCGAGATAAGCCTGGGTAAAAATGCTCTTATTGGCTTTATGACCTGGGAAGGTTACAACTACGAAGATGCTGTTCTCATTAATGAAAAAATTGTGCGCGAGGATATTTACACATCAATTCATATTGAAGAGTATGAAATTGAAAGCCGCGTTACAAAACTTGGCCCTGAGGAAATTACACGTGATATACCGAACGTTGGCGATGATGCGCTTAAAGATTTGGACGAGCGCGGTATAATTCGCATAGGTGCGGAAGTTGGCGCAGGTGATATTCTTGTGGGTAAAGTTACACCGAAAGGTGAGACAGAGCTTACAGCTGAAGAGCGCCTATTGAGGGCTATTTTCGGTGAAAAAGCGCGCGAAGTTCGTGATACATCACTTAGGGTGCCACACGGCGAATACGGCATTATTGTTGACGTAAAACGCTTTACACCTGAAAATTGTGATGAACTTCAACCGGGCGTACGCGAAGTTGTGCGCTGCTATATAGCACAAAAACGCAAAATAAGCGTTGGCGACAAAATGGCCGGACGTCACGGAAATAAGGGCGTTGTTTCGCGCATTTTGCCGCAAGAAGACATGCCGTTCCTAGAAGACGGCACACCGCTTGACATAGTTCTTAACCCACTTGGCGTTCCCTCACGTATGAACATTGGGCAGGTGCTTGAAGTTCACCTTGCGTTTGCGGCAAAGGCTATGGGCTGGAAAGTTGCAACACCTGTTTTTGACGGAGCACACGAGACAGATATAAGCGAGATTTTCAAAGAATGCAATATGCGTGAAGACGGCAAAAGTATTGTGTACGACGGCAGAACAGGCGAAATGTTCGACAGCCCTGTTACGGTTGGCTACATGTACTACTTGAAACTTCACCACCTTGTTGACGATAAAATTCACGCAAGAAGCACAGGCCCTTACAGCCTTGTTACACAGCAACCGCTTGGCGGTAAAGCGCAGTTCGGCGGCCAGCGCTTCGGCGAAATGGAAGTTTGGGCGCTTGAAGCATACGGCGCGGCTTATACGTTGCAAGAAATTTTGACAGTTAAGTCTGATGACGTTGTTGGACGTGTTAAAACGTATGAGGCTATTGTTAAAGGGCAAGATGTGCCAAAACCGGGTATACCGGAGGCGTTCCGCGTGCTTGTTAAAGAATTGCAATCACTTGGTCTTGCTGTTCGCGTGCAAGACGAGGGCGGAAACGAAATTGACATTAAACAAAACTACGACGAAGACGATATGGGCTTTGACATGAGAGACATGCCTGTGGGCGAAGACGTTATGGTTGAAAGCGAACTTGAGGACAACTACAACATAAACAATGTTGAAGATGATGACGACGAAGATGTAGTAATTGCAGACGACCCCGGTTCATTTGATTTTGATTTAGGCGACGATGAAGATGAGCTTGGAACTGAAGATGACAGCTTTGCAGACGAAGACAGTGAAATACTGGAATAAGCAAGTTTAGTTATATCTATGTATAAATAAACATAGTCTGCTTGTTTAAACTTATGCAGACACTATCTAACAAATTTAAATGAAGAAAGGGTTCGTTTCATGGAATTTAACGCTTTTGATTCTATAAAAATAGGTCTTGCCGCACCCGAGCATATTAGGGAGTGGAGCTATGGTGAAGTCAAAAAGCCCGAAACAATAAACTACCGCACACTTAAACCGGAGCGTGACGGCCTGTTCTGCGAGAAAATTTTTGGCCCGACTAAAGACTGGGAGTGCCATTGTGGCAAATACAAAAGAATTCGCTATAAAGGCAAAGTTTGCGACAGGTGCGGCGTTGAGGTAACGCGCAGTAAAGTTCGCCGTGAGAGAATGGGGCACATAGAGCTTGCTGCGCCTGTATCACACATTTGGTACTTTAAAGGCATACCCTCACGCATTGGCCTTATGCTTGATATAAGCCCAAGATTGCTTGAAAAAGTGCTTTATTTTGCAGCGTATATTGTTATTGACCCGGGCTTTACACCGCTTGAAGAAAAACAGCTTTTAAGTGAAAAAGAATATGCCGACATGCGCGAGCATTACGAGGACGAGTTTATTGCAGGCATGGGCGCTGAGGCAATTAAAAACTTGCTTGAAAGAATTAACCCCGAAGAGCTAAGCGCGAAACTTCACAAGGAGCTTGAAGATGCCGCAGGGCAAAAGCGCGTGCGCCTTTTAAAACGCCTTGAAGTTGTAGACGCATTCAGAACATCGGGCAACCGCCCCGAGTGGATGATTTTAGATACTATCCCCGTAATTCCACCGGACATTCGCCCTATGGTTCAGCTAGACGGCGGACGTTTTGCAACGTCTGATTTGAACGACTTGTACCGCCGTGTTATAAACAGAAATAACCGCCTAAAACGCCTGTTAGAGCTTGGCGCACCCGACATTATTGTGCGCAACGAGAAACGCATGTTGCAAGAGGCTGTTGACGCACTTATAGACAACGGCAGAAGAGGCCGCCCTGTGGCAGGCCCGAACAACCGCCCGCTTAAGAGCCTTTCAGACATGCTTAAAGGTAAACAAGGCCGTTTCCGCCAAAACTTGCTTGGCAAACGTGTTGACTACTCAGGCCGCTCTGTTATTGTTGTTGGCCCTGAGCTTAAAATGTTCCAATGCGGCTTGCCAAAAGAAATGGCGCTTGAGCTGTTCAAACCGTTTGTTATGAAAGACCTTGTTGAAAAAGGGCTTGCAAACAATATTAAATCAGCCAGAAAAATGGTAGAGCGCACACGCACAGAAGTGTGGGATTCATTAGAAACAGTTATTAAAGGGCACCCTGTTCTTTTAAACCGTGCACCTACGCTTCACCGCCTTGGCATACAAGCTTTTGAGCCTGTACTTGTTGAGGGTAGGGCTATTAAGCTTCACCCACTTGTTTGTACAGCGTATAACGCCGACTTTGACGGCGACCAAATGGCTGTTCACGTGCCGCTTTCGCAAGAGGCACAACATGAGGCACGCACACTTATGCTTGCCAGCCGCAACCTTATGAAACCGTCTGACGGTAAGCCGGTTACTGTACCAACGCAGGATATGGTTCTCGGTAGCTACTACATGACAATGATGAATGAGGGCGACGAGGGCGAGGGCAAGTTCTTCAGCAATGAAGATGAGGCTATTATGGCGTATCACGAGGAAATTGTTACGCTTCATGCAAAAATTAATGTGCGCAGAACTGTTGAAGTTAACGGTGTTTCACACACAGGCATCATAGAAACAACTGTTGGTAGAATTATTTTCAACCAACCTATTCCGCAAGACCTTGGCTTTATTAATAGAAACGATGAGAAAACAGCTTTTGAGCTTGAAATTGGCTTCCTTGTAAACAAAAAGAACCTAGGTGTAATTATTGACAAGTGCATACAAGTGCACGGCGCTGAAATTACAAGTGAAATGCTAGACAAAGTTAAGTCGCAAGGTTATAAATATTCAACTAAGAGCGCAATTACAGTTGCTGTTTCCGATGCGGTTATTCCACCGCAGAAAAAAGAACTTCTTGCAGAAGCAGAGAAGAAAATTTTAAATGTTACCTCGCAGTATGAAAACGGCCTTATTTCGAACGATGAGAGATATGAGAATATTATTAAAATTTGGAATAAGACAACAGAAGACGTTGCAAGTGCACTTACTGCAAACCTTGATGAGCGTAACCCAATATTTATGATGGCAGACTCGGGCGCCCGTGGTACAATGGCGCAAATTCGCCAGCTTGCAGGTATGCGTGGCCTTATTGCAAACACAGCAGGCCGTACAATTGAAATACCAATCAGGGCTAACTACCGTGAGGGCTTGAACGTTCTTGAGTACTTCATTGCAGGTAAAGGTGCACGTAAAGGCCTTGCAGATACAGCGCTTAGAACAGCTGACTCGGGCTATCTAACACGCCGCCTTGTAGACGTTTCACAAGACGTTATTATCCGTGAAGAAGACTGCGGTGCCTCGCAAGGTATTATAGTTTCA
Source organism: uncultured Bacteroides sp. (assembly GCA_964369785.1). GTDB lineage: Bacteria > Bacillota > Clostridia > Oscillospirales > Ruminococcaceae > Ruthenibacterium. Next base: position 1,116 of record CAYJHA010000130.1, on the reverse strand, counting down.
GACATTCGCGAGGGCAAAGAGATAATTGAAAAATTCGAAGAGCGCCTTGAAGGACGCTTTGCCGTTGAAGATGTTGTTGACCCAAACACAGGCGATGTTATTGTTAGCAAAGATAAGATGATGACACCTGATGATGCTGTGCGCATTGTTGCCGCAGGCATAACTAAGCTTGAAATTCGCAGTGTGCTTTGCTGTGATGCAAAACACGGTGCTTGTAGCAAGTGCTATGGCGCAAACCTTGCAAACGGTAAACTTGTTGGCATGGGCGAGGCTGTGGGTATAATAGCCGCTCAATCAATTGGCGAGCCGGGCACACAGCTTACAATGCGTACGTTCCACACGGGCGGTATTGCAAGTGCAGAGGATATTACGCAGGGTCTACCACGTGTTGAAGAACTGTTTGAAGCACGTAGGCCTAAAAACCTTGCTATTATGACAGAAATTCCGGGCACAGCGCACATAGACGACAGCAAGAAAAACCGCCATGTAGTTGTAACAGGCATGGACGATAACGGCGCACCTTGCGAGAAGAGCTACCTAATACCTTTCGGCCAACGCATACGTATTGCTGAGGGCGACGAGCTTGAAAAAGGCGACATCATAACAGAGGGCTTTGCGTATCCGCAAGATATTCTTGCAATTAAAGGGCCTATTGCTGTGCAAAATTACCTAATAAGCGAAGTGCAAAAAGTTTACCGCCTACAAGGCGTTGACATTTGCGACAAGCACATTGAGGTTATTGTTTTGCAAATGATGAGAAAACAGCGCATTACTGACGCTGGCTCAACAAAGCTTATACCGGGCAGTGTTATGGACAAATTTGAGCTGCGTGCTGAAAACAGCACAGCTAAAGACGAGCAAGGCGCAGATTTTGCACCTGCTATGGCTGATTCGCTACTTCTTGGTATTACAAAAGCGTCACTCGCGACAGACTCGTTCCTATCTGCTGCGTCGTTCCAAGAGACAACGCGCGTGCTTACAGACGCTGCAATTAAAGGTAAAGTTGACCCGCTAATGGGCCTCAAAGAGAACGTTATTATTGGTAAACTTATACCGGCAGGTACAGGCATACCTAGTGAAGATGATGAGCTGGTGTTGCAAGATGAAAGCGAAGAA
>CAYJHA010000129.1:0-5250 GCA_964369785.1 uncultured Bacteroides sp. | reverse complement strand
ATTTATATTAATGGTGAACTTATGGGCGAAATCGGAACTGTTTCCGCTGATAAAAATACCTCAGAGCCCGGCTATGAATATTTGAAATTTACTGTAACACCGCAAGACAATGTTATAGAAATTGTGCGCCAAAGCAACAATTTTGTACACAGAGATAATGGAGTTGCCTCGCACGTTTTAATAGGCGAGCAAGAAAAGCTAAACGCAATATATGCAAAAGAATATGGCATTACAGGCGTTATAATAGGGCTGTTTTTTGCAATTGCAATGACGCATATCTTCATGTTTTATATTTTCAAAAAACACAGGGTGCACCTTTATTTTGCTGTGCTTTCATTAACATGGGGGCTGCGTATGGGCGTTACCGGTATAAAAGTTTTTGCTGAATGGTTTAACTTTTTGCCGTGGGAAATAATGTTTAGGCTCGAGTATATATCAGTGCCTGTAACATGCGCTATGATATTGCTTGTAACTAATGAAATTTACAAAAATGCACTGCCTAAAATTTTCTTGCGCACTTTTACGTATGGCTTTTTGCTGTATGCCGTTTGCTGTTTATTTGTTCCAACTTTGCCGCTGTCTTACAGCATGATAGGCGTGCAAGCGGCTTTAATATTGGCAAGCATTTTGATGATTGTTTTTGTTGCAATTAAAGCTGTTGCTTTAATTCGATGTAACGAAATGATGTTAAAACACACTGTTTACTTAATAAGCATAATACCGTTTGTTTTTGCCGCTGTGCACGATGCGCTATACTATAATGCAATTCTAATTTTCGGGGTGAGTGTTATACTTATTGACCTATCACTTATGATTTTGGTAGTTGTTCAAACGGCTGTAATATATTTTGATACATCACATCGAATAATTACGGCGTACAGAGAAAAAGAGCAAATTAGCGTAGAGGCGCAGTCGCTTCGGCAAGCGGGCCTTATGAAAGAAGAGTTTTTGCGAACGCTGACGCACGAGATGCAAATACCACTTACAACTGTCTCCGGTTATGCACAGCTTGCAGGGCAAATTTTGGATGAAGACAACAAGCTTAACCGCGGTGAATTGCACGAGAAAATGCGCATTATTGACGATGAGGCAAGAAAACTTTCAAGGCAGGTTTCGCAGCTATTAGATGCTTCTGCAATGGAGAACGGCACATTTAAGCTGCACAGAGAACGCGTCGATTTAAACGAGCTTTTGCAAAAAATAAGTGCTCTTCATTTTCCGGTAATGTGTGATGATGACATAAAACTAATAATAGAAGTTAAAACTGATTTGCCGCCTGTGTTTGCAGATAAAGAGAGAATTTTGCAAGTTATTTTAAATTTGATTACAAATGCTATAAAACATAGCGAATGCAGCCAAGTATCAATTGTTGCAAAAGCTTTAAGTGTAAGCTGTGGGGATGAATGTGATACTAACAGCAAAAAAAGCACTAGCGAAGAGGGCAGAGACAAAAGCAATAGTTTTGTAGAGATTACAATAAGCGATAACGGGTTAGGCTTATCGAAAGATATGCAGGCAAATTTGTTTGAAAGATACAATGAAGAACGCTCAGCAAAGGGCAACGGTTTAGGGCTTTACATTACTGCGAAAACTGTAAGAGCACACGGCGGTGAAATTATAGTGCAAAGCGGAATAAACAAAGGCACAAACATTATTTTTACAATGCCTGTTTGGGAGGAAAATGCAAATGACGAAAGAAAAACATGAAACTAAAACAGTGCTTATGGTTGAGGACGATGCCAACTTGCTGAAACTAAACGCGGAAATTTTAACCCGAAACGGGTACAAAGTTTGCGGTGCTAAAAATTTGAGCGAAGCAAGAAAAAATTTATGCAATGAAAGCATAGACATAGCCGTTTTAGACATAGTGCTACCCGACGGAGACGGGCTTTTGTTTGCAAGTGAGGTAAAGGCAAAGGTAAACTGCCCTGTGCTTATGCTTACAAGCAAAAGCGAACACGACGACATTGTAAAAGGTATGAGCAGTGACGCCGATATGTATATGACAAAGCCGTTTTTAATACCGGAGCTTATTGCACGAATTGAGGGGCTTATAAAAAAACAACAATTGAAAGCCACAAAGCCGCTTGAAAATATATATAATTTGGGCGGCGAGTTTACATTTGATACAATTACACGAAAAGTAACGTTGCATGGAGAAAATTTAAACCTCAGCCCAAATGATTTCACGCTGCTGTTGATTATGGCAAAAAGTATGGGAAAAACTGTTTCGCAACAGGTTTTGTACGAGAAAGTGTGGGGGCAAACTTTAAGCGACGACACTATGGCGCTGCGCTCGGGGCTTGCACGGCTTAGAAAAAAACTGCAAGGCAGTGAATTTACTATTAATGCGGTTCGTGGCGAGGGATATGTGCTTGAAAAAATTTAAAAACACTGTTTATACTAAATAGTAGCCAATAGCGGCAGTTTAAATACACGTGTACTATGCAATGTTTTGTAGATAAAGTATATTTTTTTGCGTGCGAATTTGACTAAAATGACTAAAATTAAAAAGCGAATGTGGCAATTTTGCCACATTCGCTTTTTAGCGCGTTTTTTGTGATATTATGGTATGGTATAGCCTTGAAAATAATTATAGGCAGGCTGAATTTTATTCTGTGAGAGGGATGAAAAACACATGAGGACATTAAAAACATACAAAGCGAAAAGCAAACAGCAAAAAAGCATTTTTAATTTGGGTAAAATTAAAGCTGTAACTTTGCTTATTGCCGCACTTGTGGCAGTGCTTATTTTTTCTGCGTGTGGAGAAGAGCAGAAAACCGGCGAGGCAATTTTAAAAATTGTCAGCCCCGAAACTATTCCCGGCGCCACATATAACCTAAATGAAGAGGCAGATGAAATTACCGTAATATTTACGGCGCAGTGGGCAAATGAAAACAGTAAAAACGACAATAAAGTTTACGTAAACCTTGTTGACGTGACAGGTGACACAGCTAGCGGCGGTGTTATTATACAAAACGAGTATGAAGTTTTGAGCGAAAAAGTAGGAAACCGCTTTGTTGCAACAGAGCAAGAGTTTACTTTCAAAGTGCCTACAAACAGAGTGGGCAAAAGAAATTATTTTGTTAATGTAGAACACACTCACACTGAGGCGGATGGCGATACAAAGAAAACTCTTGTAAGCAGCGGCTTATTTATAATAACAGTAGTTGACCCAAACAGTAGTGGCGACGACGACAACAGTAATAGTGATAGCAATAACACACAAGAGGACGACACATTTGAGCTAGGCATTACAAGGCAGCCCAGAGGCGGCAACTTTAAAATTGGCGACAATATTAACCTAAGCCTTGAAACAAACGCACCACAGGGTATGCAGATTTCATATCAGTGGTATTCGCGCACGTCCGGAAATGGCGATTTTTCACCGATAACAGGCGCAACAAGCGCAAGCTATTCGCCGCCGAGCAATTACGAGTATTCAGGCCATGCGTATAGATGTGTTGTAACAGAGGTTGCCACAGGCAATTCTATTACAAGCGGTATAGTTAACGTGTCGGTTGCAGAGCCGTTTGTGTATACTTTTGCAATATCAAGCCACCCCACAGGCGGAAGCTACACATCGGGCGGCTCGGTTCCGCTTGTTGTTTCGGCAAGCACAAACAGCGGCAACTCATTGCGCTACCAGTGGTATACAAGCCTTACAAACTCTGTTGAGGGCGCAGTTCCCATACAAGGCGCAAATGGCAATGTATTTTACGTAAATACAACAAACAACTCAAACCAATATTACTTCTGTTATGTAACAGATTCTTACAGAAATACGCCACGCACAATAGCAAGCAATATTGTAAACGTTGTTGTGACGGGCGCAAACCCAACGCCAACGCCAACGCCTGAAACCCATGATGTTTGGGTGAAAGGTGTGCAGATAACGGCGGCTAATGCGGCAGATGTTTTTGCAAGTGACCTGGCGCTTAAAGGCAAAGTTAAATACAATTTTGCAACAAAAACTTTGACGCTGAATAATGCTGATTTGCAATATATAAGTACTTCGTACGACAGCACAAACACGTATAAAAATGCTGTAATAGGCTCGAATACAGATTTGATTGTTGAGCTTGTAGGGACGAATCACATTAGTATGGCTTCGGGTGGGGGTGGAACACAAACATCCGCAATTAGCACTAACGGCAGCTTAACATTTACGGGTAGTGGAGATTTAACGGCAACGGCGCCACATCAAGCTCCCGGTTTTGTTGTAGGCGGAAATTTAATTGTAGGTGCAGCAGGGCCTGTATCCGTAACCGGCGCAGTTGGCGATATGGGCGGAGGCAATGGATATAACGGCGCAAACGTTAGCGGCACGCTAACGGTAGGTGGCGCCTCAAGTTTTACAGCAACAGGCGGCATGGGCGGCATGGGTGCAAGCGGTGTTGCCGGAGTAAACGGCGGCGCAGGCGGCACAGGTGGCAATGGTGGCAATGGCGTTGAGGCGGCTGCAATAACAGTTAGCGCAGGCGGTACATTAGAAACAACCGGCGGCCAAGGTGGACAAGGCGGCAATGGCGTCGGCGCAGGTATCGGCACAGGCACAGGCGGCACAGGCGGCCAAGGCGGCAACGGATATATATTACCGGCAGGCGTAACACCAATGGGTACTATTACCACACAGGGCGGCAACGGCGGCCAAGGTGGCAATAGCGGTAACGGAAATACAGGCTCTTCTGGAACACCGGTAGCAGTTAACTCAAACGCAGGCGGCGCAGGTGGCGCAGGTGGTGTAAACTAATAAGCTTATAATTTGCAAAATTTATTAATAAAAACACACGGCGATGGCGGCAATGGTGCTGATATTGGTCGCATAAAAACTAATGATGTAGGTTCTGACCCCGAATTAGGAAGCACAACTGCCCCGGGCACAGGCGGCAAATACACATTACCAAACCCATAAATAAAGCACAAACTAAAGTAAAATTATCTTGCTTGCACAGGCTGCTACTTCTTCTGTGAAAATAACAGTGTGAGGCTTTTGGCCACATAGATTTGCCGAAAAGCAGTAATCTTTAACTATTAGCACAGATTAATAAGCTTATCAAAATAAAACCGAACTTTCCTGATTTCGGAAAGTTCGGTTTTATTAATTAAAGGTTTCGATTTAATTCGACAGCCACAGCGTGTCAAAAAATGTATGCCCCGAAAAATATTGCGCAAAATTTTGATGTCATTTGTCAGGGGCGGCGCCCTCGACGCCCCGTTTTTTGGGCATTTGTGGCGCCTTTCGGGTCG
>CAYJHA010000128.1:3825-5485 GCA_964369785.1 uncultured Bacteroides sp. | reverse complement strand
CATATGCTGCAACGCCTGTTGGCGTTGGGTAGGCACTGCCTATATGTGTTTGCCATGCGCTTAACTGCCCGTTGCCATATGCTTCAAGCCACGCTGTCGTAATATTTTCAGTTGGTAAGCCTGTAAGTGCAGTTGTGCTTGCGGCTAATGCTGCTGGTAAATGCGCAGGTAATGCTGTATTATATGCAAATAATTTCCATGCTGCATTATCATTAGAATAATATGCACCTTGTAAGTAAATATTGTTTTCAAGCGTTGTAAAGCCTTGTGAGTAAGCGCCCACAAGTGGGTGGCTAATGTCATGTATGCCACCGCCACCGGTTGAATCCATGCTAGGTGCAACAGCAAGGTAAAGTGTATCGTTTACAGTTCCTGTATCGTTAACAGGTGTTGTGCCCACTGTTTCACCGTTAACAATGCCGCCCACAATTCCGCCTATTGAATAGCGTGGGTCTGCACCTACTGTTAACGAGGCCGTACTATCATAGCTTATAGGTATAACAGGTGAAGCTGTTGCAGCGTCCTCCCCATTATGTACAAAATAGCTGTTTTCTATTGCGCTTGCCGTGCCTGTTGCTATGCCAACAAGGCCGCCAATAAAGTTATCGTAAGCGGTAACTGTTGTGTTTGTTGCACCGGAATTGCTGATTGTGCCACCGTTGCTACCCACAAGCCCACCTGCACCATACGATAGTATGTCAGCTGGTGCCACACCCGAGGCAACCTCTTGGCGAAGTATTTGCGAGCCTGTTATGCTCACGTTCTCAACCTTGCCTGTGCCTGTGTTAACCGCAACAACGCCGCCCACATTTGTGGGGCGGTTTATAACGACACCGCTAGCATTTGTACTTGCGTTTGCGGTAACTGTAGAACTTGCCACGCTAACATTTGCAATAGTGCCTGCATTATAAGCGGCAAGCGTTGCCGCAACGTCGTTTCCGTTTGAAGTCAAGCTAAAATTATTAATAGTAACATTTTCTACAGTGCCTGTGCCAATTTTGCCAAACAGTGCAACGTCACTATCTGTAACATTGCGTGTTAAGTTCGAAATTGTTTTATTATTTCCGTTATATGTGCCGTTTAGATCATAGTTTATTGCGCTAACAGTGCCATGCACATTAAGCCCCGAATTAGGCGTGCCCGTTAGCGTGCCATATTTTAAAGCATTGTAAATAATTGTCGGGTCAAGCGCGCTGTAAGCGCAAGTTGACACATCAGTGCTTACATTTCCACCGTAATTTGCCAAATCAATATTTAATTCTTGTGTGAAAGAAGAATTTACAGACTCTGAATGTTCATAGTAGCCTATATTATTTAAGTGCCTAGCTGTGCGTACGTCATATGTCTTATCGGCGGCATTATCCTCGTCTGCGGTATAAATAGCCTTTGCAAACAGTGGGTTTATGTACGCTGTGTTTGCTGCTGTGGGCGCATTGCTTGCCGTGCTTTTAATGCCCACTTGCAAAACGTCTGTGGTCTCATTACTTGCAGTTCTTACATAATCAGAGAAAATGGCATTTTCAAACGTCATAACAGTTTCTATGGCTGTTGATGCAATGTCAGTGCGGAAATTATCGGTGAAATCATTATAATAACCGCTCTCGGGGTATATGTTCAGCAAGCTTGCAACGTTTGCCGCGTCAATTGTTATTCCGTTAAT
>CAYJHA010000128.1:0-3725 GCA_964369785.1 uncultured Bacteroides sp. | reverse complement strand
CCCACTTGTGGGGCGTCTGTGTCGTTTGTATCGCCGTAAACTTCATAGTATACAAACTCTGCCTTAAACTCTTCAAGCTGTGCAACAGGCCAAATAAAGTTCATGTTTTTGTCGGGGTCACTCTCATCAATTGCACTGTTATTAGGTAAAAAGTCACCATAATATGGGTATGGGTAGCCAAGGCTACTTATAAAATCACCTGTCTCGGCAGGGTCTGCGTCGTCAACTTTTAATACGTCGGCGGCGTCAATATTGCGCACAAAGTTGTACTCAACCGTTCTTGTGCCGCTGACGTCAGTCGACATAAAGTTAAGGTAAAAATCACTCGTAAAATCGCTCATTTCGGCGTACATATCGTTTGTGCTTATGCCCTTGCCAAAGCCGCTTGTCACTGTGCCTACATTTAAATTGCTGTGCTCGGGTGCAGGTGTAGTTGCATTGTTATCGGGGTCTTCGTTATACGGGCGCAATTGCTCGCCTACTAAGTAGTAGCAGCTGTCGGCATCTATTGCTTTTTGCACTAGCGTTGCGGCTTCGGTTTCTTCTGTTGTATTAGAGGCAGAGTCAGTCGCTGTGATAACCCTTAAATTCGTGCCAATAATAGGGTAATCATAGCGCACGCGGTTGCCGTCTGTGCCCATTTCCTCGCTTGGTGCAACTGCCAAATAAAGCACGTGGTGTATGGCATTTTCCGCCGTGCTACCGCCAACCATGCCAACAACGCCGCCAACATAGTCATCTGTAATATTTGTATGGTCTTCATCGCCGCTTGTAGCATCGTCAACATCTACAACGGGCGACGTTTCACTGTTTGACATAACAGTTATGTGATGAATTTCTCCTTCGCTGAAACCTGCCACAATACCGGCATATTTGCCATCGTCGGGGTCTATTGGTGTTGCTGTACTTTCAGTATTTTTCACCTCAATAAGAGGGTCAATAAACATAAGGTGTGAAATTTCACCTGTGCTTGCAATTTTTTCAAACAAGCCTACTGAGTGATTAATTATGCCCTCGTTTGCAGTATCAGTCGTGTCCTCATTCACATCAAACACGTTCAAGTTTTGTATAGTATAGGCGCCGTGCTTGGTGTCTGCGGCATCTACTTCAGCGTAAAAGCCTGTGTAAGTGCCGTGCAACTCCGGCAATGGTGACAGTTTCAAATTCCAGTCGTCGTTTGCAGTTTCAGTTCCGCCACTCTCAACTTCGGCAAAAGAGCTATCAATTTCAATAAAGCCGTTTTCGCTCGCAAGGTCTATGTCTGCAATTTGGGTGTAGATATAGTTTTCGTCCGTAAAGCCGTATTGGTAGCGTATGTTGTTTAAATGCCTTGCTGTTGCTATGTAATTGTATGTTAAATCCGGGTCTGCGCTTGGGTTGTCGTCTTCATCGGCAAAAAGCGGGTTCTTCATGTTAGATGTTGCAGTAGCTACCTCGCTGCCTGTATCATCATTTTGTGAAATTGTAGCTGTAATGCCCGTTAATCCTTCAAAGTCAATAGTATCTGTGCCGCCGTGCGCTGTTAATGTTGATATAGAATAAATATCACTATCGTCATTTTCGCTCGACATATCGCCGCCGACATAGTCAAGCACCCAAATAAAGCGTGCAAAATCGGGGTGTCCTGTCAAACTGTCGTTTCGGTAAATAAGCGCAGTTCTTGCGGTTGCTGTGCCATTGTTATAATATTCAAGTGCTTCTTCAAAAGTTTCGCTAGTGTCTGTAAAAGTTGATAAATCAATACCATCTATTACAACACCGCTAAGTGCCGAAATTGACAAATCAAACGTATTGTTAAGTGTCGCATCAAGCATTGACTTTTCAATAAATATCTCTGCGTAAAGTACATTCTCAAGTTTATCGCCTGTGTTATCAGCGTTAACACTGTCAAGCGGTTTATTATAGCGGCTTAACTCAGGCAAAAGCAATGTGTCGTCGTGGCCGTCATCGTAGCCGTCGTACAGGTGTATTGCCATTTCGCTCGTTGTCTCAGGTGCGTCACTGCCTGTGTAGTCAACGCCGTAATAGCCCTGTTGCCTGTCTTTTGCCGTGTCGTTATACAGCTCTGCACGCTCGCCGTAAACGTCAGCGGTTGAGCCGTCTTTTGCTGTGTAGTTAAATTCAAGTGGTGTTTCACTGTCTAAATCGCTGTAAAATACCGACAGAATTTTGCCTGTCAATATGTTATACTCAATTAAAATTGCGCCCTCTAAAATGTCATCGTCAATAATAGCAGGTTCTAAAAATTGGTGCAATGGGTGTGTTTCGTCAAGCCCTGCCGGTTTTGAGAGGTAGCGCACATAGCCATTTGCACCGTTTTCTGTGTCGGCGGTAGGGTAGTTTGTGGCGGTTAGCTCATTATATACATTATTTTGGGCCAATACTGCAGCATCTGTGTCAAGCTCATCGGTATATTCGCCTGTAACTGCGTCTTTTTCAAAATAAACACCCGAAATAGCACCACCGTACGCGCTTTTTAAGTGCCCAAGTGCGCGCAATTGTGTCATTTGGTTTTGTGCTGTTAAGTAAATTGTTTTTGCTGCTTCTGTGCGCACGTTTTGTTCTGCCGTGCCCATTAACCCAATTACAGAGGGTGTGGCCATCAACATAATTATAACTATTATAGAAATAACCGTAATCATTTCTATCATTGTGAAAGCTTTTTTTAACATGCTACCCTCTCATTAGTAAAAAATTAGTATATAATAAAATTCAAATACCAATTTGAAATTATTTCGCCTAGGAAAACGCCAAGCACACAGCCCAAAGCCAGTGCAGGGCAAAAAGGAACTTTGCTTTTATAGTTGCGCCTAAACAGCTTTTTGCGAATAATTAACACCGCGCCATAAGCGCCCATTATTATTACTGCAAAAAGGAACGCTACAACAATGCTTTTTGCGCCAAGCAGAAAGCCTGCTGTTGCCATTAGTTTAATGTCGGCGCCGCCGAACCCCTTTGTAAGCACTGCCAAAATTAGCATGGGCACGCTTACAATGAAGGCACCAAGTGCCATTTGCCATATTAGCGTTGGTGATATTATTGCTTTTGCAACGCCAAGGCAGAAAATTATAATATGAAGTGTATCAGGCACTTCCATTGTGTCGAAATCGATAAAAGCGGCTACAATTAGCACTGCGAAAAACAGTGCGTAAATAACTGCATATTCAAGCTGCATTAAGCCGAACACGCCGCCGCACAGTGCGAAAAGTGTGGCGGTGAGCAGTTCTACAATTGCATAGCGTGGCGAAATTTTCTCTTTGCACGTTTTGCATTTGCCGCCGAGGAATACGTAAGATAAAACGGGGAAAAGTTCTAGCGGTGAAAGCGTGTTTTTGCAGTGTGGGCAAAAACTGCGCCCTTTTGCAACAGAGATTTTTTGCGGTATGCGCCAAATGCATACATTTAGAAAACTGCCTATTACTAGGCCGAAAAGAGCGAATATTGAGGTTGTTAATATAGAATATGTTGTCATGTAGGGTGAATCCTTCGGTTTGAGGTTAGAGCCTAGATTTTGTACGGTGCGCATTTTATGCGTGCCGTTTTTTGCCGTTTTTTTTGGTGGGTTTTGCGGTGGGTTTGTGGTGGGGGCTGTGCAAATTTGCGGCGTGACGGGCGGCCAATGACCTCCCCTACATTATAATGTGCATTGCGCCGCATAATGTGTATTGCGCCGCATTTAGGGGCAACCCCTTGCGGTTGCACGTGTAATGGGTGGTTTGCGCCGT
>CAYJHA010000127.1:0-5524 GCA_964369785.1 uncultured Bacteroides sp. | reverse complement strand
ATTAGACAATGCCTACAAAACAATTAACATATGACAAAATAGGATATTATATTCATGAAAGTTTGTATTACAATGCAATACAAGGGCACTGCGTACCACGGCTTTCAAGTGCAAAAAAATGCTGTAACGGTGTGCGAGGTGCTTCAAAATGCCATGGAAAAGCTGTACGGCTCACGCTTTGACGTAAAGGGCTGCTCACGCACAGATGCAGGCGTGCACGCACTTGAATATTGCGTTAGCTACACACAGCCAAAGCCCATTGAACCGCACAAGTTGCCGCTGGCGCTTAATAGGTTTTTGCCGTGCGACATACGTGTTATATCTGCAAGGCAGGTAAGCGATGATTTCCACGCGCGTTACTCTGCAAAAAGCAAAGAATACGTTTACAAAATAAAAAACAGCCACGTGCACGACGTTTTTAAAAAAGACTTGTGTTGGCGTGTTTGCAAGCCGCTTGATGTTAGAGCTATGCAAAAAGCCGCAAAACTTTTATGCGGCACGCAAGATTTTACGTCGTTCGCGAGTATTAAAAGTGAAGTGGATTCAAACGTACGCACCGTTCATTTTTTTAACGTTGAACAAACGGGCGATGAGATAACATGCCATATATGTGCAGACGGCTTTTTGTACAACATGGTGCGCATACTTGTGGGCACACTTGTAGAAGTGGGCACGGGAAGAATGACACCACAGCACGCCGTGTATGTTTTGCAACAAAAAAACAGAGACCTTGCAGGCGACACAGCGCCGGCTTGCGGTTTGTTTTTATACAAAGTTAATTACGAATAATAATGGGCTTGATGTTTAATGTTTAGTGCTTCAAATTAAGCATAAAACACAAAATTAGAGAAAGTGAGGTGCAAAATGTGCCGGGCTTAATTCAAATGCCAAAAGCAGAGGAAAACATAAAAAACAGCACGCAGGGCACCTCGCGCGTTATGGAAATACGCAAGAGGCGGCGGCGACGGCGGCTGAAAATATTTATTACCGTAATTTTTGTTATATGCTTAGTTGCGGCTTACATAATGGGCGCACTTAATGTGCCAATGGAGCTTGCACAAAATTTATACAGTGATATAATAATATCAATGGAGCCCGGTGAGGGTTTCCCTGTTTATTCAAACATGCAAAATTTTTCAAGCGCTGAGGAAATTGGCGGTGGGGTTGCGGTGCTTGAAAGCGAAGAGCTAACAATATACTCTGCAAAAGGCAACGTGCTGCGCACACTGCCGCACAGCTACATAAACCCTATTATGAGTACAGGCAAAGATAATGTTTGCATTTACACTGTTGGCGGCACCGAAATAACCGTGGAAAGCAGAACAGAGCATGTGGGAAATTACGAGATTGAAACGCCTGTGTTTATTGCAGAAATGAATAATAACGATGATATAGCGGTGGTTTCAAAATCAAAGCTTGAAGTTTATGATGACAATTTCAATAGCATATGGCAGTGGCAAACGCAAGGCATTGTGCCGCTGGCGCTTGAGTTTTCAAATAACGACAGAGATTTTGCACTGGCTACATTAAACTCTCACAGCGGGCTTGCACATTGCGATATATATTTTTTTAACAAAAATTCGGGCGAGATAAAAGCACAAATTACGGCACAGGGTGTGCCACTTAAAATGATGTACGAGGGCGACAAGCTCACGGTGGTTTTTGACAAGTTTACAGCGGTGTACAGTGCAAAAACAGGCGAGGAACTTTACAGATATACGTATAGCTACCCATCTGTGCAAAGCTGTGACATAAGCGAAAACGGCAATACTGCAATTTTAATAGGCAACATAAATTACCCGGGCCTTACATATTTTGTTGTATTAGACGATGATATGACTGTGTTGACTGAAATAAATGTGCAGGCAAGCGCAAATGCAATTAAACTGGCACAAAACAGCGCTTATGTTTTATATGCAAACTATATTGAGCAATATGGTTATGAAAATAACTATATAGGGAAAATTGAAACAGGCAATGCACCGTTTTCAATAGTTGACGCAAACGAATTGCTTTATATTACACAAGAATCAATTTTACCACTTGACATTACTGTGCCTTTGGCACAATAATATATTAACCTTGCTATTTAGCTAGCAAAAGCAAAATAGCAAGGCCGGCCAAATAATAAAATAATTTATAATTAATTGGCAATTATAATAATAATCGAAAAGAGAAGAGGAAATTTATATGTTTACTTTACTGGGTCTTATAGTCGACGCAATAATAGTTGTTGTGTTCGTTGCAACAATTTTTGCTTACATAAAGCGTGGGTTTGTTTCAAGCTTGCTTGGAATAATGGGCACTGTTGCCTCGCTTTTAATAGGTATAATTACTTCAAATATTTTATCACCAATTATTTTTGATAAGTTTTTTAGGCCTGCAATTGTAGAGAATACGCAAAATGCAATTCAAAGCTATGGCTCTGCAAGTGTTGAAGATATTTTGTCAGACGTTTTGGGCGTTTTCCCTGATGCGTTTGTAAGCAATGTAACGGGCAGTGTTTCGGGCATAATAAACTCACAAGCGGCAGGCGCCGTTGAGGGCTATGTAGACAGCGTTGCGGCACCTATGTTTGTGCCTGTAATAAGTGTTGTTGTTTTCCTAATAGTGTTCATTGTGTGTAAGCTTATTTGCGTGCTTTTAGAAAAAACACTTGGCAAAACAGTTAACAGAATACCGATAGTAGGCGGCCTAAACCAAGGGCTTGGTGCTGTTTTGGGTATATTTGGCGGCGTTGTAAATGCAGTTCTTGTAATATTCTTGTTCTGGTTTGCGCTTGCAATAACAGGCGGCAATTTACCGTCGTTCTCGAACGCAGACTTACACGGAAGCTTTTTTTACAGGCTATTTTTGGAATTCAACCCATTTTTTTAAGGTTTAAGGAGTAAAAAAGAAATACATGATTTGTACTAAATGTAACAAGCGCCCGGCCATTGTTTTTATACAAAAAATGGACGGTGCAACAGGGCAAGAAAAGAAATCAGAGGGTTACTGCCTAACGTGTGCACGTGAGCTGGGCATTAAGCCAGTTGACGATATAATGAAGCAGTTTGGCATATCTGAGAGCGATTTGGAGGCAATGGAAGAGCGCTTTTCGGGCATGATGCAAGACAGTGACATGGACATGGGCGAGATGATGAAAAGTATGCAAGAGGTGTCGTCTTCGCAAGATATGAGCATGGACATGGCGCAAGATGGAGCAGAACTTGACGATGAAGACGAGGGCCGCGACGGCGACTTTGCACCGGGCGGTGCAGGTACGTTCCCGTTTGGTATTTTCAGCACGCCAAAGCGCAGAAGTGACGATAATGACGATGGAAAAAAAGGCGGTAAAAAAGACAAGAAGAGCAAAAAAGACAAAACGCCACCGCGCAAATTCCTTGACAACTATTGCGAAAATTTGACGAAAAAAGCAAAAGAGGGAAACCTTGACAACATTATAGGGCGCGACAAAGAAATTTACCGCACTATACAAATTTTGTCGCGCCGCCAAAAAAACAACCCGTGCCTTATAGGCGAGGCAGGCGTTGGCAAAACTGCAATTGCTGAGGGCATTGCACTTCACATTGCAGACGGCACAGTTCCGGCAGGGCTTAAAGACAAAGAGATTTATTTGCTCGATTTGACAAGCCTTGTTGCCGGCACGCAGTTTAGGGGCCAGTTCGAGAGCCGTGTAAAAGGCCTTATAGGCGAAGTTAAAGCAAACGGGAACATAATATTGTTTATAGATGAAATTCACAGTTTAACAGGCGCAGGAGACTCTGAGGGCTCAATGAATGCGGCTAATATTTTAAAGCCTGCATTGTCTCGCGGTGAAATTCAAGTTATAGGCGCAACTACTTTTTCAGAGTACAGAAAGCATATAGAAAAAGACCAGGCGCTTGAAAGGCGTTTTCAGCCTGTGAAAGTTGAAGAGCCTACTATTGCCGACACTATTGAGGTTATAAGCGGCATTAAAAAATATTACGAAGAACACCACCATGTGAAAGTTAGTGCGAAAATAGTAAATAGCACTGTAACATTGTCAGAACGCTATATTACTGACCGCTTTTTGCCTGACAAAGCAATAGATTTGCTTGACGAGGCATGTGCGTGTTGTAGCCTTAGGCACAAAGAAATTACTGATTATGTGCAAGCAAAAAAGCGCCTTGATATTATGAACAAAGAGCTTGAAGAGCTTAACGAAGAAGACGATGAGGGCGAAGAACTTGATTACGAGCGCCTTGCAATTGTGCGCAGTGAAATTTTGCGCCTAGAGGGCGAGTTGCCGCCGCTTGAAAAGGCAGTTGAGAACATTGAAGTAACAATGGATGATGTGTCGAAAGTTATTGAGCTGTGGACGGGCATACCTGCCGCGAAAATTAAAGAGAGCGAGCATACAAAGCTTTTGACGCTTGAAGACAATTTAAACGAAGTTGTTATAGGCCAAACGGAAGCAGTGCGCCTTGTAGCTAACGCAATAAAGCGCAACAGGGCAGACATTGCGGCAAGAAGAAGGCCGGCAAGCTTTATATTTGTGGGGCCCACTGGCGTTGGCAAAACAGAGCTTGTAAAACAGCTTTCGGTGCAATTGTTCGACACTGTTGACCCGCTTATTAGGCTTGACATGAGCGAGTTTATGGAAAAACATGCTATGTCGAGGCTTATAGGCTCGCCCCCGGGCTATGTTGGCTACGACGAGGCAGGGCAGCTTACTGAGAAAGTGCGACGCAAACCATACAGCGTTGTGCTGTTCGATGAAATTGAAAAAGCACACCCGGACGTTATGAATTTGCTTTTGCAAATACTAGACGAGGGCAAAATAAACGACGCACAAGGCAGAACGGTTAACTTTGAAAACACTGTTATTGCAATGACGAGTAACGCAGGCTCTTCCGACAGAGTGGGCGAGACAGGCTTTAACAAAAGCGAGAGCGACATGAGCAAAAACAAGGCAATGAAAGCGCTTAAAGAGTTTTTGCGCCCTGAGTTTATGAGCAGGGTAGACGAAGTTATTGTTTTTGAGCCACTTGGCAAAGAAGAACTTAAAAAAGTGGCAGAGCTTATGTTGGCCGAGTATACAGAGCCACTTGCAAACAAGGGTATACGCCTTGAATGGACACAGCCCGTTTTAGACATGCTGTGCAAAAAAGCGTCCGGCGGCAAATATGGCGCCAGAGATTTGCGCAAGGTTATACGAAACGAAATAGAAGATAAAATTGCACAAAAAATAATAGACGGAAGCGTGGACGCGAATTTGAATATAGACGTTGACGAGGAAATGTTTGTTTTAACGTAAGTTAATAAGGCTCTTTGTCAATAGTTGGGGTAAACTAGAAAAGTGAAGAACTACAATTATGTTTAACTAAAAGCCGCCCGATAGGTGAAAACCTGTCGGGCGGCTTTTGTCAGCGCTAAAAATAGGTATAGCAATTCAAAATAATAAAAAAATATCAAAAGTTTTAATAAATTTTTTTCAAAAAATTTCGGGTTATTAGGGCAGAGCCCTAATACACTTTTATATAAAACACAGGCCATTTGC
>CAYJHA010000126.1:0-5631 GCA_964369785.1 uncultured Bacteroides sp. | reverse complement strand
GATGAGCTTATGGGCAAAGTTGGGGCGTAGAAAGCGGTAAGGGCTGCGCAGATAATAATGAACAGCGATAGCATGCAAAGTATTACTAAAAAAAGAAAAACAAGCAAAAAACACAGTGCTCTTGCCAAATCACCCTTACTTTGGGTTATTTGGCAGGGTAGAAGAAAAACACGCTCCACTTGCCTAAAATGGTCTCTTTTGTCACTTCTTTAAAGCTGTTTTCAATATAGCTTTGCACTTTAAAATCTGCTACTTCTTTTCCTATCATCGACATAATTTTTACCTCTTTCTTTATTATAATATTATATTGTTTTGCCGAAGTTTATGCATTGTTCTTCGGCATCGCTATCGGGTGTGTTCTCTGCAAGAATTGGCTCGCCTATAATGGCTATGCCGCTGCTTTCGCACTCTTGTTTAAACGTGTTCATATACTCCCCGCCACCCCAGCCGTAAGAGCCGAATAAGCCTACTTTTTTGCCTGCGAGGTCTGATTTAATACCCTCGAACATAGGCAAAAATTCGCTGTCGTCAAGCTCTTCACTGCCACAAGCAGGGCAACCTAAAATAATTGCATTATAATCATTCACAGTGGAAACATCAAACTCACTGCAAGAAAAAACATTAGTTTCATTACCTGCTTCTTTTGCCCCGTCAGATATTTTATTCGCCATTATTTCTGTATTACCTGTGGAGCTAAAATATACTACTGCCACTTTGCTCATATGTACACCTCGTTTTCTACTATGTTAATACACGTCAGGTTAGTGCAAACTAACTGTTTTCAATATACACCTAAATTAACATAAAGTCAAGATAAATTTACGAGTTTGCGATAAAAAAATTTTTTTTGATAAAGCACTTGACAAATAGTATACAGCAGTATATTATATAACTATATCATTATATAATTACATAATTATGAAATGAGGTTTAAACATGAGCAAATTATGTTGTAAAACACCCGAAAAAGTAATAGAGCTGATAGCTGATGATGAAGTAACGGAAAATTTATCGTTTTTCTTTAAAACTTTTAGCGAGCCTATCCGCATAAAAATTTTGCTTGCTATGCTCCATAATGAAATATGCGTTAAAGATTTGGCTATTCTGCTTGAGGTATCACAGCCGAGAGTTTCAAATCAGCTGAAATTATTGAAGCTTAATAACATAGTAAAAGTGAGAAAAGATAAAAACAATATTTTTTACAGCTTGGACGATGAGCATATTCAAGATATTTTAAATATCGGAATAAGCCATCTTAACCACAAGAAATAGGGGGACACATGGAATTTCTACACAATTTATGGGAACTATTTGTTGATATGTCGTTTTATATAGTAATAGGCTTGCTTTTCACCGGCATATTGCACGCCTTTGTAAATAAAGACGCTATACTCAAGCACATCGGTAAAAAATCTACTGCGTCCGTGGTTAAAGCCTCTGTACTCGGTGTGCCGCTGCCACTTTGCTCTTGCGGTGTCGTTCCAACTGCAATGTATTTAGGAAAAAGCGGTGGCTCTAAAGGTGCAGTTGTCAGTTTTTTAACCTCAACCCCACAAACAGGCGTGGACAGCTTAATTGCCACATATGGGCTTATGGGCCCTTTGTTTGCTGTATATAGGGCTGTCGCCGCATTTATTTCGGGCATTGTGTCGGGTGTTGTTACCAATATACTTTGCAAAAATGACGACACCGACTATTCAAATGCAACTACAAGTTGCACTTGTTCGAATGAGCAAGAACAAGTTAAAGAAACCGAAGCGCCTACATGTGGTTGTGCGCAAGAGCATGAAACTAAAGAAACTGATTGCTCATGTTTGAAAGAGCTAAGCAACAAGCAAGAAGTATCTGCCTGCGGTTGCGCTAATGAAAGCGAGAATAACAGCGTAGCAAAACCCACATTTGTGACAAAGTTAAAAAGTATATTCACCTATGCATTTGGTGAATTTTTAGATGAAATAGCCGTGCATTTTGTTGTAGGCTTGCTTATAGCCGCGCTAATCAGCACCTTTGTGCCCGAAGAATTGCTATCAAGCTTTTCAAGCCCACTTTTAAGCATGCTTATGATGCTTATTATCGGCATACCCATGTACATATGCTCAACTGCATCAATTCCCATCGCGCTCTCGCTTATGATGAAAGGCATTTCACCGGGCGCGGCATTTGTCTTTCTATTTGCAGGGCCTGTTACAAATATTGCGTCTTTGGCCATACTCGCAAAGTCTTTAGGAAAGAAAGTTCTCACAATATATTTGGCCTGCGTCGGGGTATGCTCTATAATTTTTGGGTTCACTTTGGATTTTATAATTAATTTTACCGGTTATAGCGGCATTACAAATATTATTGAGAATTCTCACGAGCACGAAATGCCAATTTATATGGTAGCGGTTGCAGTGGTATTCGGTGTTTTAGTATTAATAAGCTTAACTAAAAAATTTATACCCACTAAGAAGAGGAAAACTTGCTGTTCTCACTGATATACTTAATGATAGTTTTTTGATTATATGTCATTTTTAAATTTTAAAATAAGCCTACTGAAATAAATTGTTATTCAGTAGGCTTATTTATGTATTTATTGTAAATTTGTTTAAATCACACTGTCCAGTTTAAACTCTCCCGTTGTAATGTGAAAAGGCGGTTATACAGCCCTTTTTGCGCCATCAAGGTGTCGTGTGTGCCTTGCTCTACAAGCTGTCCGTCATTAAGCACAATTATTTTGTCGCATTGCTCCACTGTGCGCAGGCGGTGGGCTATGATTAAAACCGTTTTGCCAACAAGCAGTTTGCTTAATGCCTCTTGTATAAGCGTCTCGTTTTCAGGGTCAAGGCTTGCCGTTGCCTCGTCAAGCAAAATTATAGGCGCATCTTTTAAAAACGCACGGGCAATTGAAATGCGCTGCCTTTCGCCGCCCGATAATGTTTTACCGTTTTCACCTATATTAGTGTCGTACCCATCGGGCAGTTTTTTTATGAACTCTTAGCCACGAAGTTTCATTGCATAGCGAATGCTTGCCCACTCCTCTTTAAGCGTGGGAATAAAGCGAAAGACCACCGCAAACGGAATAACAAATGTATCGGGCAAATGCATTTTGCGAAGTGCGGCTATGCTATCGCTTACTGTTGTTGTTTTTGTTAAAATATACGCCATGTAAAAACACGGCAGCATAATTAAAACAAGTGCGGAACTTGCTATAAGTATGGTTTTTAAAAAACCTTGTTCCGAATTAACAAAAAACAGCGGTGCAATGCCAAAAATAGCATAAAAAACCGCAATATTCACAGCGGTTTTTTTATGCCCTAATAAAACGGTAACAGCAAAGAGAATTACAAAAGCTGCAATTTCTGCTATATTGCCTATCTGCAATGTAATTAGTGCTCCGCAATAAAATATCATCAATATTTTTGTGCGTGGGTCAAGGTAAAATTTGTTATGCGTCATTTCCATCATTTTTAGTTAATACCAACTTTATCAAAATGTTTTTTCATAATTTTTTGGCCAAACACACCGCCAATAACACCGCCAACAAGTGCCATGCCGATAAACGCAAACACAATCCAGTCCGGCGTTATAGCTGCAAGCGTGTCGGCGTATTCTTGCCCGTAAAAATCAACTGTCGAAGCAATGAAAACATCTTTTGAGAGAATAAGTGTCCAAGCGATAGCAGTGTTTAACCGCTATCGAAATGCCGAGAGCAAAAGCTCTCGGCGTTTTTTGTGGTGTTTTTCACATGTTTAAAAAGCATGTTAGCTATTATAATTTTGTTAAACTCTTCAAATTAACTTAATTGTATATCTTTTTTAAAATAGTCAATAAACATAGTATATTGCTACTTGTGGCTATGTGCAGAATTAAATTACGTGTAAGTATTGACAAAAAATATATTTTGAGATAATATGATAACATAGTTAGCTAATTATGTTATCGTTTAAGGGGTGCTTCTGATGCCTGCAAAAAACTTTGATGGCACGCACAAAAAAATATTGCAGAGCGCAAGAAAGTTCTTTTTAGAATTTGGATATGAAAAAGCAAATTTAAGAGAACTTTGTAAAGATGCCGGCATTACCACAGGTGCATTTTATCGCCATTTCAAAGACAAAGAAGATTTGTTTTCTACCCTTGTAAAGCCTGCACACGATAATTTCCTTAGGGTAAATTCAGATGGAAACAACAGAGGTTTTAGCAGCCTAAAATCTGAAAAAGAGCTTGATATACTTGCCAACATGAAGATTACAAGCAAAGGTTTAGTAGAGCTTATCTTCGAGAATAAAGAGGATTTTATACTTCTTATTAACTGCTCTCGTGGCAGTTCCTATGAGAATTTTATAGAGAAAATCATAGAAATTGAAGAAAAAGAAACTATGCTTTTTTTAACTAAAATGATAGAAAAAGGCTATAACTGCAAAAAACTGACAAAGCAACAACTCCACACAATTATGAGCGCACAGTGCTATGCCCTTTTTGAAGTAATTAGGCACGACATAGACAAAGATGAGGCGATGGAGCAAGTTGACGTTTTAATTGAATTTTTTGGCGATGGGTGGAAAAATATTTTTGGCATTTAGATAGTGTGGACACGAGTGTTCATCTGGCCGATTTTGGCGATTTTACCGCTCTACGGCGTCATCAAAATTTACATTCCATCAAGGAGTGTTTTATTTTTCTTCCTCGTATAGCAAAAAATCGCACAAAATCTACGCTGTTCAACTCATGCCCACACTATTTTAAACAGTGCATGTTAGCGCAAATTAACATCTAAATTCGTATAAACATGCACTGAATTACAAATAAAATTTTTTTATACGCGAGTTAGCAAAAACTAACTATTTATTTAAAAACTGTGCTATAATAAGGAGGTAAGATTATGTCTACACAAATTTTAGACTCAAAAGAAAGGCAAAAACAGTTTATTTTAAGTGAAAACTTATGGAAAGTTATGGTGCAACTGTCGTGGCCGGCTGTTATTGCAATGGTACTGTACGGTGCAAATTCTATGCTCGATGCATATTTCGTTGGGCAATATGTTGGTGAAACAGCTTTAGCCGGAGTTTCCCTCGCTTATCCGATTACGCAGATAAGCACAGGAATAGGCTCGCTTATAGGTGTCGGTGCAGGCTCTGTGCTTAGCATTGCCCTTGGCGCAAAAGATTTAAAGACGCAGAAAAACCTCATCGGCGGCGTCAATATTATGACAGTCCTCGCCACTATTACATACATGGTGCTTGGGCTACTGTTCTCAACACAGCTTGTGGCAATTATGGGCGGTGTTGGCGAAGAACTGTTATTCGGTGATGAGTATTTTAGAATTACCATATATGGCTCGATTTTTTGGATATACGGGCTTGCAATAAATATGCTTATTCGTGCCGAGGGCAGAATGAAAACTGCCGCATGGATGATGGGGCTGGGGCTTATCTCCAATGCAATTTGCAACTACATTTTTATCGCCCTAATGGATATGGGAGTTGCAGGGGCGGCATGGGGCACAAATGTCGGCATGTTTATTTATTCACTTGTAGGGTTTATATATTTAGCAAGAGGAAAAGCAAGCTTTAAAACCAACGCTTTTTCACTAAAAATGGATAAGACCGTAGTCACCGATATAAACCGCCTTGGTATGTCATCTTTTATTATGAC
>CAYJHA010000125.1:0-5788 GCA_964369785.1 uncultured Bacteroides sp. | reverse complement strand
ACGCCGCCCCTACGGTGCAAGTGCAAAATTTGCAGCTCCGCGAAACGTCGAGGACGCCGCCCCTACGGTGCAAGTGCAAAATTTGCAGCTCCGCGAAACGTCGAGGACGCCGCCCCTACAATGCAAATTCAAACTGCCACATGGTAGGACGGGAAACCCGTCCCCTACACCAAAATTACGGCTTGCAAAATGGGTACGGCCTCTGCCAGCCCTCATAGTTAAAGTCATCGTGCCCTTTATCGCGTATCAAATTATTGTGCTTTGCCTGGTTGTCCATGTTGCCTGCATTTATTCCTGCAAAAACGCGGCTCATAAGCTCTTTGCGCATTTCTTCAGCCTTGTCTTTAAATTCGGGGTTGAAAACTAGGTTGTTTTGGTGGTCTTTGTCGTTAATTAAATCATACATCTCGTACGCACCATCGTAGTAAACAGCAAGTTGGTACTGATGTTCACGAATCATCCAGCCCATTTCATTGCAGCCCAAAACAGACGCCCTGCTGTTGGCGTTTGTTTTGTTAAACGGAGCTAGCAATGTTGAATCGCTCGTATCTTCAACATCTACACCGCCAAAGTGCATTATTGTGCTGTAAACATCAGTTAAAGAAACAGGGTGCTCTACTTTTACATTTTTTGCGCTTGCGTCTTTCACAATAAGCGGAATATCGCACGCAGATTTGTAGAAGTGCCCCTTGCCCATCATGCCGAAATCGCCCAAATAATCGCCGTGGTCTGACGTAAAAATAATCGTCGTGTCATCGTACAAGCCGTTGTCTTTAAGCTTTTGCACAATTGTGCCCACATGGTCATCTATCATTTGCACAAGCGCCGCATAATGTTTGCGCACTTTTTCTATTTTATCATCTGTAAGCTGTGTTAAATCAACGCCGTTCCACGCACAAGAGTTATCCTTTATATTTTTGGCCAGATGCATGTCGCTAACTGCTGTGCGCTGTGCGGCCGCTGGCATTTTTGCGTCTTCAAGCTTGTCTAGCATTTCCTGTGTAGGGTCATACGGGCAATGCGGCCCGGGGAAGCCCACAAAAAGCGCAAATGGGCGGCTTTTGTCTACAAAATCAAGATATTCGCACGTTTCATCGCACACAAATTTGTCAATTTGGTGCTCATGTGGTATATCGCTTATAATTGCACCTTGGTTTTCATAAAATCCCTCGTGCTCTTTTCCGTGCAAGCGCCTAAGCCCACGCTTCTTTAAATAAATAGAATAATCATCATCAATTTCAATATGGCGCTTATCCTCTGCAATAACCCTGTATTGAAAGCCCTCTCTTATATCCCATGGGTAAAAGTGCATTTTACCAATTGCGGCTGTGCTATAACCGTTTTGTGAAAGCGACTGCGCCCACGTTTTAACGCCTGTTTTATCGTGGTCGGGCCTCAACCATTTTGCATTATCAAGCACCCTGTTTTCGAAGGCAGATTTACCCGTTAAAAGTGATGCCCTTGCAGGCACACACGCAGGTGAGGGCGTTATTGCATCGCAATACAAAACACCCTCATTTGCAAGCGCATCAATATTCGGCGTTTTTAAAAAATCTGCACCGTAGCAGCCGCAAAAGTCAGCTCGAAGCTGGTCTGCCAAAATTAGAACTATGTTTTTTTTGCTCATAATTTATTCCTTTGCTTACATTAATTTTTAATATTTTGGCAATACAAAGCTCTATTTTAACATTTTATTTGTCAATATTCATAAGCCTTAATTCTTGCATCATTCTAAACCACTTATCGTCTTCCAAAATAATTTTATAATTCTCTATTGTTTGTTTCAAATGTTTTTCAATAGCACTGCAAGCTTTTGTTGCGTTGTTGTCTTTAAGCGCCGCAAAAATTTTGCTGTGCTCTTTTGCCGTTTTTACATGGCGCTGTGGCGTTAACAGTGTAACCCACCTAAACCGTTGAGACTGCACATTAATGCGCTTGCAAATGTCAATAAGCCTATTATTACATGAAAATTCTACAAGTAGTTCATGGAATAAAAAGTCACTTTTAAAATTTTGGTCAACATCGCCTCTTGCCACACTTTCCTCAAGCACAGAGCTTACTTCCTCAAGCTTTATTAGCTGTTCTTCTGTTAGGCCGCCATGCTCTGCAATAAGGCGTATGCTCATAAGTTCAATTGCCTCACGCACTTCTAATATTTCTTTTATATCTTGAAATGTTATAGCTTTAACAATTACTTTTGTTTGTGTGCGCTCTAATACGCCAAGGTCAATAAGGCGCATAATAGCTTCCCTAATTGGTGTGCGGCTAACATCAAGTTTCTCGGCAAGTGCTACTTCCGAAACTATATCACCTGAGATATACTCACAATTGTTTACCTTTTCCAATATGTAATCTATAACTTCGTTAACTATATTACTTTTAAGCCTTGCCATTTTTAATACCCCTTTGTTTACGTTTTTACATTAGTTAATAATACTTTATTATACTATAAACAAGGCAAACAGTAAACAGAAAGTTAATAATTATATAGATAACACCTGTATTTTTTAATAACAGTTTTTTACGCCCCGTAGTATTCGTTTATTAAGCTACGCACAAGTTTCGACCATTCAATTACTTTTTGCTTTGCGTTATTTTTAAGTGTGCCGCCAATGTTTAAAACTATTTCACAGTTGCAATTATATTTTTTAACATGTTCAAGTACACTGCGTATTTCTTTTTCTGCCGCTTCTTTGTCCCAGTTGTCGTACATAAAATGTATGCCCGCCGCACGGTAGCTGAAAACATAGTTCTCACCTATTGCTTTTGCGGCAATTTCATGGTCACACCACTCACTTACAGACACTTTTCTTGCATTTTTATAATCTGATATAAGGCCAACTTTTTTGTCCAATACCTCACAGCAACCTACATTTATAAATTGGAACGGTGCTAAAACTTCACTGTTGTATTTATAGTCAAATTCTTGAGTCATTTCGTTCGAAACACAAGTGAAAACCTCGCAAGCTGAAGAGCCCCACGACTTATTTATAGGCACTTTATGCTCAAATGCACTGCCTTTAATTTCTCTAAAGTCCGGCATACCTGTTATATAGCGCAAACCGGCAGAGCCCAGTGGGAAAGATAAATCGCACGTGCTCCAAATACCTGCGTCTTCATAAATTTTAAAGCGCTGAGAAAGGTTTTTGCCAATTTTCTCTAGTGCAGAATGAAATAATTCGGGCTCATCATACAAATCCATATACGTATTTTCCATGCCGCGAAGCCACGAGTATTCATCTGCCGCACGTGAGCCGAAACTTACAGGCTGTTTTAATACAGTTAGCAAAGGCTCAAAAATTTCACATGCCTCGTCGTAATATTCTTTAGTCTTTGCCTCATCGTACGTCAACACAGGCTCTGTCAATTTTTTTAAATCTTCTTCACTGTCTATAACGCACACAATCTCATAAGCGTCGCCCTCTTCAGCGCGTATATTAGTGCCGTTGCTAACATCAAGAGGGCTTACATCGTCATGGTCTCCCGAGTGCTTAACAAGGCTGTCCATGTCTTTAAATTTCTTCATGTTGTGCACAACACGTGAATAAATTACGGGCTCCAGCACATTGTCGTCGTCAAGCTCATTTACATAAAACATTCTAAATTTAAAGTATTGCTCAAACTCTTTTGCAACAGGGTCTGTGCAAAAATATGTCTCTTGCGGGAAAATTTCGTCCATTGCAAGTGGCCAATAGTGGTTAATAAAAACGGGTTTTGCACCTTTTTTCAAATCGTTTATATCATACCATTTTTGGCGTTTTTTTGTGTTCTCAGGTGTGTCGCAAAGTGCTTTGTACTCTTTTGCAAGTTTTTGCAAATACTCTTTTTCTTTTGTGCTAATCATTTTCAAATTGTCCTTTCACTAACAGAAAATCAAATAAACTGGCTTAAAACTTCTTTACTATATTACGATATGCCGCAAAGCAACGCTCTACGGCATATCGTATTATTAACCTTTAACAGCACCTGCCGTCATGCCTTTAACAACTTGTTTAGAGAAAATTGTATAGCCTACAAGAACGGGCAAAGAAGCGCTGAATAAACCTGTCATCAATAGGTTATACTCAATGTCAAACCCTGTGTTGTAGCTGCGAAGTGCAACGGAAACAGTTCGAAGCTCTCTTGCTGTTGTTAAAATAGACGCAAACGCGTACTCATTCCATGTATGAAGCAGTGTTAAAATAGCAACAGTTGCCATAATTGGCCTACAAAGCGGCATAATTATAAGCAAAATACGCTGAATTAAATTACAACCGTCTACTGTCGATGCCTCATCAATTTCATATGGTATGCCGTCAACAAAACTTTCATACAGAAAAATAGCAAGCGGCATACTTACTGCAAAATATGTAATTATAAGCACAATGCGTGTGTTTAGCATGTCAAGTAAATGATATTGAGTAAACACCGGAACAAGCAATGCATAAAGCGGAATTAGCATACCTAACATATAAGTATAGTAAATAAACTTTTTGCCCTTAAATGTAAACCTGTTCATAAAATAACCTACAATAAGTGCAGTTATGCCAACAAGCACAACGTTAATTGATGTATAAAACGCGCTATTTCCCATTGCTGTCCACAAGTCGCCTATATCAAAAGCTCTTGGGTAATTGTCAAGATAAAGCCCCTGCGGAAGTGCTAAAGTATCCAGCAAAAACTCTTCTTTCGTTTTTAGCGAGGAATAAAAAAGCCAAATAAGCGGCAACAAACAAAATATGCTAATTGACCAGCAAATAACATTTGCTACAACTGTTAATACGCTGTTTTTTGCATTTAATTTGTTTTTTACTGAAATTGTGCTTTTTACTTCTTGTTTATTGCTTGTCATTTTTTGTCACCTCTCAAAAGAATTTTTCTTGAGCCCATGACAAGAATTAAACTTAGCACAAGCATTAAAATTGCAGACGCTGAGGCATAGCCCATTTTTTGCGACTTAAAAGCAAGTTCATAAGTATAAAGCGATGTAACCATAGACGAGCGCCCCGGCCCGCCGCCCGACATAGCGAGAACAATGTCGAACATTTTCATACAGCCGGCAATACACATTGTTGCACAAACAGCAACTGTTGGTGTTAAAAGTGGGAAAACAATTCTTGTTGCACGCTGAATTGCGTTTGCACCGTCAATTTCAGCTGCCTCTATTAAATCTTTACTTATATTTTGCATACCTGCTGTTAAAATAATGCTGAACTGGCCTACAAACTGCCATGTAAGCGTTAAACAAATAGCAGGTATAACAAGGTTAGGGCTGTCGAGCCATGGTATAATAAGCTCTTCCAAACCCAGGTTTTTCATAATTGTTGCGAATATACCTATATCCGTGCGGTATACAAGCGACCATATCATACCGACAACAAGTGCTGAAAGCACTGCCGGCGCATATATAACACGGCGGTGTAATTCTTTTAATTTAACATATTTGCTTTGGTAAAAAAGCGCCACCACAAAGGCAAGGCCAATTTGCGAAACAAGCAAAATGCCTATAAATTGCAAGTTGTGTAAAAATGCGTTCCAAAAATACTCGTCTGTAAATAAATTTATGTAGTTATCTAAACCAAGAAACACATATTTTGTTGTTCCGCGCCAATCAAAAAAGCCAAGGACAATTGCCACAAAAATAGGCACAATAAGTGCAAAGCAGTAAACTAAGAAACCCGGAAGCAAGAATAAATATGCAATTGAATTTTTAATGGGAATGTTGCGGTTCAAATTGTTCACCCTCTTTTTCTAAAAACTAAACCATATTGAGTGCTGTTTTTTTAATATGAGTAGGAGGGCAATGAAG